>NZ_BAAKJE010000224.1:0-80403 GCF_059704565.1 Massilia sp. NBRC 108631 | reverse complement strand
AAAAAAACACGCCGGGGCCACGAATGGCGCCGGCGAAAAGACCTTATGAGTTACGCGACCACCCAAATGAATGGGATAACAGGAAAAAGATAGCGCAACCATTTCAGTCTATTCCTTTGCAAGGCAACTTGTCAAGACGGCTTTTTCAATAAGCGCGGGCAGGCGGCCGGATCCGGGGCGGCGCGTCGGACTGGCGCCGGATCAGCGTGAAGCCGATGGACAGCTGCTCGGTGGCGCCGGGCTGCTGGCTGCGCTGGGCCTGCACCTGGCGCACCAGGCACTGCACCGCCGCCTCCGCCATGGCCGCTGTTGGCTGGCGCACGGTGGTCAGCGCCGGCCAGATCGTCATGGCCAGCGCGGTGTCATCGAAGCCGGTCACGGTCAGGTCGCCCGGCACGTCCAGCCGCAGCCGGTGCGCCACCGCCACTACCGCCGCAGCCATGTCGTCGTTGCTGGCGAAAATCGCGGTCGGACGGTCGCGCAGCGCCAGCAGCTGTTCGGCCGCGTCCAGCCCCGACCGGTAGTTGAACAGGCCCGGCACCACCAGCTCGGGCGCCAGCTGGCCGCCGAAATCGCGCAGCGCGGCCTGGTAGCCGGCCAGCCGCAGCGCGCTGCAGGACTGGGCCGGGTTGCCCATCACGAAACCGATGCGTTCATGTCCCAGTTCAATCAGGTGGCGCGTCATTTCGTAGGCGGCGCCGTGTTCATCGATGCTGACGGCGCTGGCGCGGCTGTCGGGCTGGCCGCAGGCCACCACCACCAGCGGCACGCCGGAATTGACCGCCAGGTCGACAATCGGGGCGCGGTCGCACAGCGGCGGCGGCAGGATGATGCCATCCAGGTTGCTGTCCAGCAGGCGCTGCGCCTGCGTCAATGCCTCCTTGCCCTCCCCGCACTGCTCCACCAGCAACTGCACATTATTCAGGCTGGCCTGGTTGAGCAGGCCAAGCAGGAATTCCGCGAGGTAGGCGCCGCTCGGTTTGCTGTACAGGAAGCCGACCCGTATCGGCTTCAGGCCGGCGATGGTGCGCGCTTCCGGATTGGGCGCGTAGTTCAGCGCCGCCACCGCTTCGGCCACCTTCTTGCGGGTGCTGCCGCGCACGATGTCTTTGCCGTTCATGACGCGCGACACCGTCATGGGCGACACGCCGGCCAGCCTGGCCACGTCGATCATATTCGGACTGCGTTTGGAATCTGGGTGCATTCAGGCTGTTTCCTGCGAAAATGGTTGATATAACATGATAAGCCGAAATAGAATAGATTGCGCTATCATTCCGCACTAAACGCCGTTATAAAATCTAACAAAGGAGACACATGACTACGCGACGCAACACCTTGCACCTGCTCGGAGCCGCCGCCGGCGCCCTGCTGCTGCCGCCATCGGCCCTGGCCGAAACATTGGCCGCCCCACCCGCACCCGAGCCGCTGAAAGACATCGCCGCGAAAAAGGGCATGCGCTTCGGTAATGCGCTTGGCAAGGTGGGCGGCCCTGCCTACCGCCAGCTCATGGCCCGCGAGTGCAACATGATCGTAGCCGAGAACGAGACCAAATGGCCAGCGCTGCAGCCGCGTCCCGGCCCGCACCAGTTCGCGGTGCCGGACGAAATGTTCGCCTGGGCCAAGAAGGAAGGCATGGCGATCCGCGGCCACACACTGATCTGGCAATCGCCGAAATGGCTGCCGGACTGGGTCAGCGCCTACGACTTCGGCGCCCAGCCCAAGCAGGCCGCCGAGCGTTTGCTGGGTGAGCATATCAAGGCCGTGTGCGGCCACTTCGGCAAGGACATCGTCAGCTACGACGTGGTGAACGAGGCGGTCGACCCGGCCACGGGCCGGCTGATCGAGAACGTGTTCAGCAAGCGCCTGGGCGCGCTGGACGAGATCGACCTGGCCTTCCGGCTGGCGCACGAACATGCGCCGCACGCGCAGCTGGTCTACAACGACTACATGAATCCCGGCGCGGGCAGTGCCAAGCATCGCGCGGGCGTGCTCAAGCTGCTGGCCGACTTGCGTGCACGCGGCACGCCGGTGCATGCGCTCGGCCTGCAAAGCCACATCGGCGATTCGCTGCCGCCCGCCGACACGGCCGCCAGCAGTGAGTGGCGCAAGTTCCTGGACGAGGCGACCGGCATGGGCTACGACTTGCTGATTACGGAGTTCGACGTGAACGACCGCAAGCTGCCGGTGGATTTCGCCAAGCGCGATGCGGGTGTGGCCGCCCTGGCGCGCGACTACCTCGACCTGACGCTGAGCTATCCGCGCTGCCGCGACCTCCTGCTGTGGGGCATGGCCGACCACGTGAACTGGCTGCAGACGTGGAAGGAAGCGGCGCGCACCGACGGCAAGGCGCAGCGCCCTGCCCCCTTCGACGACCAGCTGCGCGCCAAGCCGCTGCGCGAAGCTATCGCCAAGGCGCTGCGCGACATGCCGCAGCGCGCCGCCTGACCCGGCAGCCGTGCCGCCCAGGCCTGCCGCAAAGCGCTGGCCTGCCACAACTGCCTGGCCGCGCGCGGCCTTAGCTCTGCGGCGGCGCCTCGGCGCGGGTGAACTCGAAGCTGTCCATGTCGAGGAAGCCCGCGCCGGGTTTCGGGTTGTAGCAGAACAGCGCAAACTGCTGCCCCTGGAACGTGCCGGTTCGCCAGTCATAGGCCAGCTTGAAGCTGCCGCCCAGGCCGTGCCACTGCTTGCCGTCCACGCTGTACGCCACCTCGGCCAGATTGGTCTTGAAGTCCATGTCCGTGCGCAGGTGGATCCTGCCGGCCGCCAAAGCCGATGTCGCCGGCAAAGGCAGCGACGGCACCCGCACATCCGACTGCCTGCCCGCCGCCGTATCCTCGATCACCTCCATGCGCAGCGACAGCTTGCCCCCGGCGCCGCCCACCACGGCGATATGGCCGTTGAACTTGCCCAGCGTGCCGAAGCCGCACACGTCGCCCTCCTTCAGATTGGCCACGTCGAGCGATACGACGCCACGGCTCCACGGCCCCTGCCCTTTCTGCGTCAGCGTATTGCGCGCGGTCCAGAACTCGGTCGCCTCGGTCGGCTTCAAGCGCAGGAAGCCCGGCCGCTCGCCAAGCGACCAGCGGCTGTCGACCGGGTTGTGGTTCCACTGCCACTGGAGCCCCAGCCGCGGCGCGCTGAAATCGTCCGAGGCGGCCAGCGCCAGTACCGGCCGGCCTTGTACTGGCTTGGGCGCCACCGCAGGCACGCGGCCCGGCGCCTCCTTCGTGCCCCACACGGGCCAGCCATCTTCCCAGAACACCGGACTGATATTCGTCATGCGCCCGATCGGCCCTGCGTCCACCATCACGAAACCATACCAGCCGCCGTCCGGCAGATCGACGATGGCGCCCTGGTGACCGCCGCTGCGATCGTCGATCTGCGGGCGCGTCTCCCAAGGTCCTTGCAGGCTTTTCGCGCGCGACACCACCAGCGCCAGTTTGGAAGGCAAGGCATTAAACAGGTAGTAGTACTCGCCGCGCCTGACCAGCTTCGAGCCTTCGGCCCCCTTGTAATAGTGGATCTTGCGCGCATCCGTCACCTTGGAGAAATCGCCGCTGAGCGTCAGCAGTGTGACCGTGCCGTCCCAGCCGCCGGAGCTTGCGATATAGGCCTTGCCATCCGGTTCAATGAACAAGGCCGGGTCGAAGGCCGGGCGGTCCAGGGTATGGTAGGCCCACGGCCCCTTGATATCCTTGCTGTAGTAGATACGCGTGTTCTGGTTGACCGGCGTTACCGCCACGTAGAACATGCCGGCGTGGTGCCGCAGGCTGGCGGCAAACATGCCGTGGCGGTAGGCGCCGCCCTGCTTCAGGTCGAAGCGCTCATCGCCGTCCAGCCGTGGCACCAGGTGCGAGGCGAAGGCCCAGTTCACCAGGTCTTTCGAGTGCAGCAGCGTCAGGCCGGGACTGTTGGCGAAGGTGGTGGTGACGAAATAGAAGTCTTCGCCCACGCGGATGATGTCCGGGTCCGGGTAGTCGGCGTACAGCGGCGGGTTGGTGTAGCTGCCATTGCCGTTGTCGGCGGCGGCGGCGGGCAGTCCGGTCAGGCTGCCCAGGCAAAGCGCAGCCGTCCATGCGGCAGCGGCGCCGCGGCAAAGTCGATTCATCATGTCTCCTGTTGACGTCTTATGCCGAATCCGGCAGGATGCTAATGGTAGCGCTATTCATTATGATATACGCTATGGTAGACGTCAAAAACTTACAATAACAGCGAGACAACAACAATGAGACAACAACGCCTGGCGATCATCCTCGCCGCCGCCCTGGCCGGTACAGCCGCGAGCGCACACGCCGCAGAGGCACGCTTCGAGCGCTTCAGCTACGAAGGCCACGCGCAGGAAAGCGCGCAGCCGGCCGCCAACGAATTCCGCAACCCCATCCTGTCTGGCTACTACCCGGACCCGTCGGTCACCCGCGTGGGCGACGATTACTACCTGATCAACTCCTCGTTCACGAATTATCCCGGCCTGCCGGTGTTCCACTCGCGCGACCTGGTGAGCTGGAAGCAGATCGGCAACGCCATCAGCCGTCCCGGCCAGTTCAACTTCCAGGGTCTGCGCTCCTCGCGCGGCATCTACGCGCCGGACATCTCGCACAACAACGGCGTGTTCTACGTGGTTACCACCTGCGTCGACTGCGGCGGCAACGTGGTGATGACGGCCACCAATCCGGCCGGCCCGTGGTCCGATCCCAAGCCCGTGAAGTTCGGCGGCATCGACCCGTCCATCTTCTGGGACACCGACGGCAAGGCCTACATGGTGAACAATGGCGATCCTGTTGAAACCCCGCGCTACGACGGCCACCGCGCGATCTGGGTGCAGGAGTTTGATCCGAAAACGCTCGCCATGGTGGGCGAGCGCACGCTGATCGTAAACGGCGGTGTCGACATTTCCACCAAGCCGATCTGGATCGAGGGACCGCACTTGCTGAAGCGCGGCGAGTACTACTACCTGACCGCGGCCGAAGGCGGCACCGGCGACCAGCACTCCCAGGTGGTGTTCCGCTCCACCAGCGTGCGCGGTCCGTTCGTGCCGTTCGAGCACAACCCCATCCTGAGCCAGCGCTCACTGGACGCCAGCCGCGCCAACCCAGTGACCTCGGCCGGCCATGCCAAGTTCGTGCAGACGCAGAGCGGCGAATGGTGGGCCACCTTCCTGGCCACCCGCCCTTACGGCCCGGACTTGTACAACATCGGCCGCGAAACCTTCTTGCTGCCGGTGACATGGCAGGATGGCTGGCCGGTGGTGCTGGAAGCGGGCAAGCGCATTCCGTTCACCGTTCCCAAGCCGGCTATTCCCGGTTTAGGCACCGGCGTCCGGCCGGCCCAGCCTTTCACCGGTGATATCAGCTATACGGACGAATTCAGCGGCAGCACCCTGTCGGACCAGTGGATAGGCGTACGCACGCCGGCCACCCCATTCTACAAACTGGACAAAGGCCAGCTGGTACTGACGCCGGGCGGCCGGCTGGGCGACCTGAAAAGCACGCCATCTTTTATCGCGCGCCGCCAGCAGCACCACATCGCCACCGTATCCACCACGCTCAGCTTCCGCCCCGTACACGACGGCGACCGCGCCGGCCTGCTGGCCTACCAGAGCGACGAGTCCCATCTGTTCTACGGAATAAGCCGCATCGGCGGCAAGAATGTGCTGGCCCTGTACACCAGGGCGAAATCGAATGAGGATGTGCTGGTGGCCAGCGCGCCGCTTGCGGGTGACACCGCGACGTTGACCTTGAAGGCAGATGGCGGCAGCATGGCGTTCAGCTATACCATCGGCGGCAAGACCAGGACACTGGCGGACAAGCTGGACGCCACGTTCCTGTCCACCCGCAAGGCGGGCGGATTCGTCGGCACCATAATCGGCCCCTACGCCTGGCAAGCGGCGCAAAACTGAGCATGGGGGTGCGTGCTAGAATGGCGGCCCTTTCAGGCAGTCATGCACACACCCCATGCTTTCGCAGTCTTTTACGTACTGGTCGGCCCTATTGCTGCTGCCGGTGTTCATTGCCTTTGGCATCTGGTCCTGGCGCGGCATCGCTAAATACCGGGCCAGGAAAGCGCCGCGCTCGGGCAGTTACACCAAGCGCAGGCCCAAGCGCTGATCAGAACTTGGTGCGCACGCCCAGCACGATATTGCGGCCCGGCAAAGGCGCGATATCCTTCAGCACCGAGGTCGACATGCGGATCTCGTCGTTCAGCAGGTTCTTGGCCAGCACAAACCAGGTGACGTCCTGCGAGCCGAGTTTCTGCGTGTACGAAAAGTTCGCATTGACCTGGTTGTACGACGCGGTCGGCGTGGTCTCGAACGACGCCAGGCGGTCCTGGCCGTTCGCGTGCACCAGCGACAAGCCGCCGCGCCATGCGCCTTCGCGGAAGCCGACGCTGGCGCCGAAACGGCTGGCCGGCTGCAGCGGCAGGTTGCCCGCGTTATCCAGCTTGCCCTTCGAGGTATCGGCGAACAGGCGTCCCGACCAGCCGCTGCCCTGCGCGTTATAGGTGATTTCGGCTTCCGCGCCCTTGATGGTGGCGTTGGCCTGCTCAAAGATGCGCTCGCGCAGTTCGTCGCCCGGGTTGCCTTCCTCGTCCAGCAGCTGGCCCGTGATATGCCCGTAGATGAAATCGCGCACCTTGTTGCGGAACAGGTTGGCCTTCCAGCGAACCAGGCCCGTGGTCTTCTGCACGCTCAATTCGATGTTGCGCGAGGCTTCCTTCCTGAAGTCCGGGTTGCCGATGTCGAAGGTGACGGTGGCGTCGTGCGGGCCGCCGGAGTACAGCTCTTCCGTGGCCGGTGCGCGCTCGGCGTACGAGAAGGTGGCGCCTGCGCCATAGCCTGGCGCGAAGGTCCACAACGTGCCGAGCGAGCCAGAATTCAAGTTGAAAGCGCGGTCCTGGCCGGTCACGGGCTTGCGCTTGACCGATTCCACGCGGGCGCCGGCGCTCAGCAGGAACTCGCCCACCCTGGCTTCTTCCACCAGGAAGCCGGCGGTGGAAGTCGAATGCGTGACCGGCACGGTATCGGCCGCGCCTTCAGGGCTTAGCGCAGAGAAGTGCGTGTTTTCGGTCTGCACGCCGAAGGTGCCGCGCATGCCGGCGATCGGGTTGTGCGCCAGCTCGGCGCGGGTTTCCAGCGAGCGGTTGTTGAAGATCACCACAGGCGCGTTCTCTTCGTCCAGCTCCGCGTGTTCGTAGGAGGTGTAGCCGGCCTTGAACTTGAAGCTCTCGAAACCGTCGAACGGCTTGCGCACCAGGCTGTCGATATCGTAGCGGGTTTGCTTCTGGTCGATCTTCGAACCTTCATCGCTCGGGATGCCGTACACATTGTCCAGGCGCGACACGGAAGCGCCAACAAAACCCCAGTCCGCGATATAGGAACCGCCCAGGCCCGCGTTGCGTTCGCGCGTGGCCGAATGCGGCAGGCGGCCGGAAGCCGAGCCAGGGTCGTTGACCACGCGGTTTTCCGGAATCTTGTAGTCGTCCGCGTTGCGCAAGTTGCCGTCCACATGCAGCGCGAACTGGCCTACTGCGCCGTCGACGGTGCCGGACAGGTTCTTGCCGCTGTCGACGGTACTGTAGCGCGCTTCGACCTGGCCGGTCGGCTTCTTTTCCAGCGCGGTCGGGATGCGCTCGTTGACCACGTTGACCAGGCCGCCGATGGCGCCCGAGCCGTACAGCAGCGCCGCAGGGCCGCGCAGGATTTCAACCTGGCGCGCCACCGCGCCTTCGGCCGCCACCGCATGGTCGTTCGACAGGCCGGACACGTCCGACACCGCCATGCCGTTCTCCAGCATCTTGACGCGCGCGCCTTCCATGCCGCGAATGATGGGACGCGAGGCGCCGGCGCCGAAGGCCGAGGCGGACACGCCCAGTTCCTGCGACAGCGTATCGCCCAGCGAGCTGCCCATCTTGTCGCGCAGCTCGTCGCCGGCCAGCACTTTGGCAGGAGTCAGGATCTGGTCGCCCTCCGCCGTTTTGAAGGGGCTGGCGGTCACCAGCACTTTGGGAATGGCCGCGTCGGTGGACTGGGCAACAGCGGCGGACGAAATGGCGGACAGGACCGCCGTAGCGATCAGGGTACGGGTGAAAATCATATGAACCTCTAAAACAAAAAAGACGTGAAGCGGCTGCGCGCCTTCCTGGCGCGCATGCCCGACTGGGAGTGTTTTTTTGTCAGAGGACCGGGGGAGCCCGGGATTGGAATACAACGGTGGCAAGGCGCTCGCGCACCTGCAGCAACAGCTGCGTCGGCAAGGAAGGCCTGCTGTCGGGCGCCTTGAAGCGCAGCAACGGGCTGCTGACGGCGAACGCCAGTTCCGCGGCGGCCACGCATTGCAGGCAGATGTGGTCGACCAGCGTGGCTTCCGGTGCGGCGCTGGCCGAGGCCAGCATTTCGCCGCCAACGGCCTTTTGTATCGGCGCCCAGTGCGTATAGCCGTGCGACAGCGCTACCTGTTGCGACATCAGCAACAGGTAGGCAATTAGCAGGGGCAGCATACGGCGTAGCACGTCGGTCAATTCGCTGGGATGGAAACGGCGTATTTTAACCGCGATTCAACGTTTAGTGCTTCACCTTTTGCCTATCATCTCTATCAGGCCATTCGCCAGGCTACCGCGCCAGTGGTAATAGTCGTGGCCCGCCGCGTATTCGCGGTGCGCCACCGCGTAGCCCTTGGCGCGCAATACATCGCGCAAATGGCGGGTGGTATCGACAATGCCGGCGCCGCCATTGCGGCCGGTTTCGAACTGCCCGGCCTCTAGCAGAAAGCGCAGCGGCGGCCGGCGCGCAGCGGCACGCAGGTCCACGAACTGGCGGGTCAGCCACTCGGCGTCCTGCTGCGGCGGCGCCCACCAGAAAGAGCCGGACTGGCTATGCACCTTGCCGAACAGTTCGGGATGCTTCAGGCCCGCATAGGCCGCCGCCAGCCCGCCATAGCTGGCGCCTGCGATCACCGTCTGCGCGGCCGGCGCATGCACACCCCGCTGGCGCGCCCACGGCATCAGTTCCTGCGACAGGAAGCGCGCGAACGCCGGGTTGGGCGGCAGCTCGGCCGAGCGCGTCTCGCCGCTGGGATTGGCGATCAGGATGGCGGCGGTGGGCGGCAAGGCGCCGGCGGCGACCAGGTTGTCCAGGATCGCCGGCGTGGGCACGTCGGTGGTGTAGTTCTCGGCGTCAAACAGCACGACCAGGGCGTTGCCCTTTGCACCAGGACGGTAGCCGTGCGAACGGTACAAGTAGATGTCGCGTTCGTTGCCCAGGTGTTTGCTGGCCAGGCGCAGCTTTTCCAGCCCGCCCTGCGGCACGCCGGCACGCGGCTGCACCCACTGCTGCGGGGGCGCGGCGGGCAGTTCCAGCACCGAGGCGCCGTCGTACTGGTCAAGCGGCCTGGCCGGAAAGCTGCGCGGGTTCAGCGGGTCGCGCTGCACCGTCGCGAGGATGGCGCGGCGGCGCTGCATGGCCGTGCCATTCAATTCCGGCACGTCCGGCGCCAGGCGGTAGCTCAGGCGGGTGCTGGCCGGCACCCGGTAGCTGCGGTACCACACGTCGCTGCCGCCCAGGCGCTGCATCTCATCGTGGTCCGACGATGGCGCGCCCAAGATGCGGACATTGCGCTGTGCGCCGCGCCACAGGAAGGTGAGCAGCAGTTCGTCCCTGGCCAGGGGCGGGCTGATCTGCGGGCCGCTGCCTGCCGTTGCACCTGCCGTGCCGCCCTCGATCAGCGGCCCGCCCTGCGCTGCGGCTTCGGCCCAGAAAGCATCCGTGCCGCCGCCCTGCGCCAGTTGCTGCTGGAGCGCGCGCAGGCGCGGGCTGTCGATGGCCGGCGGCGGCGCCACCTGCTCCGCACGCGGCACGCGATGCTGCACGCTCAACTGGTAGCTGCCCGCTTCCGGCGCGCGCACGTCCAGCGCATACGGTCCACGGTCGCCCGCAACGAACATGAAGTCCTGGTCGTCGCGGCGGCCCTTGGCCAATATCTTGGCGCGCTTGCCGTCGCGGTCCATCAGCACCAAACGCATGCCCTTGCCCACCAGCCGCCCCTGCACAAAGTCGCCCTCGGCCAGCTGCAGCGGATGCTCGCGGTGCGTCTGCGCCTCCAGCGTACCGCCGAAGCTCGCCAGGCCGGCCCCAGTTTGCGCCCCCTCGGCCGCATGGGCCAGCGCCGGAGCGGTGGCCACCGCAGCCGCCAGCGCCACGGCGAGCATCGCGCGCGGCAATGTCATACGCGGATGCGTGTTCATCAGAATTTCGCCAACAGAGACAGGAATACGCGGCGGCCCTCCTCGTTGAAGTCGGCCGACGTGTCGCGCTGGCTGCCCTTGTCGCCCAGGTTCAGCACACCTGCGCTGACGGTCAGGTTCTTGTTCCAGCGGTAGGCCGCGTTCACGTCCGCCACGGTGTAAGCGCCCTTTTTCACCAGGTTCAGGCCGCTGGCAGGCACGTTCAGGTACTGTTCCCCGATGTAGCGCGCGGTGGCGGACGCGGTCCAGCTGTCGGCCGGACGCAGGTCCAGCGTCACGTTGGCGTTGTTCTTGGGCCGGTAAATCATCGGCAGCCCGATCGCGCCGCTGACGTTCTTCGCGTCCGTGTAAGTGTAATTGGCCCGAACCGACACCTGCGGCGAGAATACCGCTCTCAGGCTGGTCTCCACACCCTTGGTGCGCACCTTGGCGATATTCTGATAGGCAAAGATCGGCCGCCCGTCCGGCAGGAAGCCGATGAAATTGCTGTACGACGGCGCCAGCTTGCGGTCCGCCGTACGGCTGGTGATGTCGATCATGTCCTTCAGGTCGTTGCGGAAGAACGTGAAACCGCCGCCCACCTTGCCGTAGTCGAATTGCGCGCCCAGTTCCTTGCTGGTGCTCGTTTCCGGCTTCAGCGCAGCGCTGCCAACAATGTAGCAGCCCACCGTGGCGCTGCCGCACGACACCGAACCCCAGTTCTGGCTGCCCTGCAGCAGCGTCGGCGCGCGGAAGGCGCGCGCCCAGCCGCTCTTGAGCGTGATGCCGGACGTGGCGTGATAGACCAGGTAGGCGCGCGGGCTGTGGTGCGCGCCGAAGTTCTCGTGGTGGTCATAGCGGTCGCCGATGGTCAGCTTCAGGCCGTCGCGCAGCGCCACTTCATCCTCCACGAAGGCCGCGTACTGGCTCAGCTTCACCGTCGGATTCTGGCGGTAGCCGGGCGTGCCCGGCAGGCCGGTCACGTTGGCAGGGTCGAACAGTTTCTCACGCCGCAGTTCACCGCCCACGGTGATGGTCTGGCGGGCCGCGTCCCACGGCAGCACCAGCTTGCCGTCCAGGCTGTTGTTGTTGGCCTTGTTCGGATTGACCTGGCCCGTCACGGTACCCACCAGGTTGCGCGTCTCGTCCGCGTTCAGCGTGACCTCGGAGCGGCCGAAATCGTAACGCCCCTGGTGGCTGAGCGAGCTGGCGTGGCGTTCCAGGATGAAGCCGCCGTGGTCGCGCCGGCTGGTGTCGTAACCCAGCTTCACGTCCTGCCCGGCCGCCGGCATCCACGACAGCGCGCCGCCGAACTGGCGGTTGGCGATCAGCGGGAAGCCCGGCTGCGTCACGCCGTTCACCGGCGCATTGACCTTGCCGTCCCCTTCGCGCTTGTCGTACCCGGCCGACACGCGCAGGCCCAGCACGTCCGCAATCAGCGGGCCGCTGGCGCTGAAGCTGGCCGTGCGGGTGTCGCCCTGCGCATCGTCGCTCGGCAGCACGGTGTCCAGCTTCATGGAGCCGCGCCAGGTCTTGCCCACTTTGCGGGTGATGATGTTGACTACGCCGCCGATGGCGTCCGACCCGTACAGCGAGGACATCGGGCCGCGCACGATTTCAATCCGTTCAATTTCCGAAGTCGGCACCCAGCCCGTGTCGTAATCGTTGCCACGGAAGCTCACGCTGGTGGCGTTTACGCGCTTGCCGTCCACCAGGAACAGCGTGTAAGCCTGGCCCAGGCCGCGCAACTGCACGCCGGGCACCGCATTGCCGCTGCGCGACAGCGACACGCCCTCAACCGTTCCCAGCAGCTCGGCCAGTTCGACCACCGGGCGCTTCTCGATGTCCGCCCGCGTCAACACTGAAATGCTGGCCGGCGCATCCTTCAACGTCTGTTCCAGGGAGGACGCGGTCACCACCACGGTGGGCATATCGGACTGCGCCACGGCAGGCAGGGCGAACGCGGCGCACAGCAGGCTGGCGAGCGGCAGCGGTACGGGGAATGTCGACGGGAACTTCGTTGGGGACTGCATAATCTTCTCCATGTGTGCAAATACGAATGATTCTTATTTCATAAAGACCGCCAGTGTGGCAGAATCTTGTCTAAGCAACATTTGCAAGGAAAAAGAAAATGTATGATTCGGCAAATAATGCGCCACCAGTGTGCGGCAGCACACGGTTTGTCACGCGGGCCGACCTGGTGCGTAGCGCCGGCCTGCTGGGCGCCGCCTACACCTTCAACAACAGCGCGCCCGCCGACGAGGAAGTGCTGCATGGCCAGTTCGACACGCTGCAGCTGCGCCCCGGCCTGATCCTGCACGCCGCCTGCGTGCGCGACCTGCACACCATGAACACCAGCAACCACTTAAATCCCGGCATCAAGATCGTGCTGCTGGTCGACGGCGCCACCGACCTCTCGTTCGGCCATCACCGCTTTCACCTCGGCCCGGCCACGGCTGATCCGCGCCAGCGCAGCGCGGGTGCGTTGGTCAACCTGGCCGAACAAGAGATGTTCTCGCGCCGCTGGCTGGCCGGCCGCAGCGAGCGCAAGGTCAGCCTCACGCTTACGCCCGAGTGGCTGGAGAACGGCGGTTTGCAGGGGCATGCCGCGCACGGCGCGCTGCAGTCCTTTCACGGCGAACACCTGGCACGCCAGCCGTGGACCGTGACGCCACGCGCCCGCGAACTGGCAAGGCAGATCCTGGCGCCGCAGGCGCTGATGCCCGGCCTGCAGCGCCTGCGCCTGGAAGCGCGCTGCATCGAATTGGCAGCCGAGGCGCTGGCGGCGGTCGGCGCCCAGCAGGCCACGGCGGCAGCCAAGCCAGCCCTGCGCGAGCTTGACCTGCGCCGCCTGGCGCGCCTGGAGGAATTGCTGCGCAGCAGCTGCGGCGCCGATTTGTCGATGCAGGGCATAGCCCGCGAGCTGGGCACCAATCCGGTGTCGCTGCAGGCGCTCACCCGGCGCGCGTGGGGCGTCACGGTCTTCGAACGCGTGCGCCAGCTGCGCATGCAGCGCGCGCACGCACTGCTGCAGGGCGGGGCCAGCGTGGCGCAGGCGGCGGACGCGGCCGGCTACTCGGCGGCCTGCAACTTTTCCACCGCGTACCGCCGCCACTACGGCAGCCGGCCGCGCGACGCGCGCCTTGGCGACAACGCTGCGGCATAACGCAGGGCGCCGCCGCAGCGCCATGGCAGCGGCGCCGCGCTCCGCAGTGGGCCGCAAGATTAAATTTCCCGCCAGTGTGCGTTATCGCACAGAGCGGCAGCGCCTGTCCGGCTATAGTGATGCCCCAAAAAACAGGAGCACACATGGCGGAAAATTTAGTCGATTTGTTTCAGCGGGACCGCTCGCGTATCCACGTGGAAAAAGAATGGGAAGTGGCTTACTGGAGCAAAAAGCTCGGCGTGCCGAAGGAAACCCTCGTTGAGATCGTCAACGAGGTCGGTCCGGTAGTCGAGAACGTGGTGCGGAAGATCAAGAGCCTGCACTAGCACCCGCAGTCGCCGCCTGGCGCGCCAGCCAGCGGTCCACTGCCGCTTCCAGCACGCTGAGCGGCACGGAGCCGTGCGACAGTACTTCGTCGTGGAAGGCGCGCAGGTCGAACTTCGCGCCTAGCTGCTGTTCAGCGCGCGCGCGCAGTTCGCGCAGCTTCAGTTCGCCGATCTTGTAGCTCAGGGCCTGGCCCGGCGCGGCGATATAGCGTTCCACCTCCTGCACCGCCACCACCTCGTTCTGCGGCACATTGTCGACGAAATAGGCGATGGCCTGCTCGCGCGTCCAGCCCTTGGCGTGGATGCCGGTGTCGACCACCAGCCGCACCGCGCGCCAGATCTCGGCCGACAGGCGGCCGCACCATTGCCACGGATCGTCGTACAAGCCCATCTCCTGGCCCAGCATTTCGCTGTACAGGCCCCAGCCTTCGCTGAAGGCGCCAGTACCTTCATTGCGGCGGAACGCCGGGAAGCCGGTCTGTTCCTTGGCCAGGCTGATCTCGAAATGGTGGCCTGGAATCGCTTCGTGCAGGAAGAACGCCACCGTGGTGAAGCGGGTGCGCGTTTCCGGCTTGTAGGCGTTGTAGTAGAAGATGCCGGGACGCGAACCGTCCGGCAGGCCCGCGAAGTACTGGGCCGGCGCGGCGCTCACTTCGCGAAACGATTCCACCGGGCGCACTTCGAACGGGGTGTTCGGCATCTTGCCGAAGAACTGCGGCGTCTTCGCCTCCACCCGCGGACGCAGGCTTTCGTAGGCGGCCTGGATCTGCTCGCGGGTGCTGAAGCGCTGCTCCGGCGCGGTGTTCAGGTGCACGAAGAACTCCTTCAGCGTGCCCTGGAAGCCGACGCGCTGCTTGGCTTGCTCGAACAGCGCGCGGATGCGGGTCACCTCGTTCAGGCCGATGGTGTGGATCTCCTCGGCGGTGAGCGCGGTGGTGGTCGAACTGCGCACCTTGGAGTCATACCACGCCTTCCCTTCCGGCAGCGCACCCAGGCCCACGGTCTCGCGGCTGGCCGGCAGGTAGGTGTCGCGCATGAAGGCCAGCAGGCGCTGGTAGGCTGGCGCAATCTGCTCGCCCACCAGCTTCGAGTAGGCGGCCGTCAGGCGCGCCTTGTCTTGCTCGCCGAAATCCTTGGGGAACTGGCGCACCGGCGCCATGTAGACGCTCTTGGCCAGGTCGGCGGTGCCCAGGTTCTCCAGCTGCGGCAGGATCTGCCTGGTGACGATTTTGGGCTGCACCACGCCGCGCGCCATGCCGGCGCGCATGTCGGCGATCATGCCGTCCACCGCCGGGGCAAAGCCGGCCGCGCGCGCCAGCCAGTTGTCGTAATCCTTCACCGTGGCAAAGGGCTGCGCCAGCTTGCCCGAACCGAGCTGCGCGAACAGCAGGTGCAGGCTGAAGGTCTGGTTGATGGGCGTGAGCTGCGACGGGAAGCGCATATCGTCCAGCGACTGCTGCAGCTTGTAGCGCAGCAGATCGTAGCTGATACGGTCCTCGGCGCCCAGCCTGGCTGGATCGAATTCGGCGGTGCGGGCCAGGTATTTGTCGGCCAGGCGCTTGCGCTCGGCCAGTGCTTCCCTGGACGTGATGGGGCCGAAGCGGTCGTTGTAGCGGTTGTCGCCGTTGAAGGTGGCGGACAGCGGATTCGCCTTCGAGTACTCTTCCCAGTACTCCGCGTAGATCTGGTTCATTTTTTCCGGCGTGGCCGGGACGGCAGGCTTGGCGGCGTGGCCGGCAACGGGCACAAAGGCCAGCAGGCCGGCGCTGAGAAAGAGGCTCGAGAGTGATTTTTTCATGGATGGACCGGTAAGTGAGCTAACCGGTCAATATTTACACAAAACCACTTTTCTGGATAGGCCTTCAGGCGACGGCAAGCCCGCCGGCGCGCGCAAACAGGCTCACGCCGTCTCGACCGGATAGCCTACCGTCTGCGCCAGCATGACCCGCTGCCCGCTACCCAGCCCCATCAGCGCAGCCAGTTCGGCAGCATCGAACCAGCCGCGCGCCACCGTGGCCATGCCTTCGGCAGCGCAGAACAGGTACACGTTCTGGCTGATGTGGCCCGCATCGAATGCGGCGTGCAGCAGGCGCTCGGCGTGGTCCTCCGCCGGCAGCCGGGCCAGGTTGGCCACGTACAGCAGCGTGACCGGCGCGCTGGCGGGATAGTCCTGCTTGCCGGTCGCAGCGCGGATGTCGGCCCGGCCGCACAGCAGCAGGGCCGGCGCGTCCGGGTCGTAGCGGTACCAGCCGTTGGCCGTGGCCACGTAAATGTCTATCTCCTGCGCATTGGACACCGACGGCGCGGTGCGGCCGCGTTCCGACGCCCGGTTGATGCCGAAAGCCGCCCACAGCAGGCGCGACAGCCGATAGCGCGGCAGCTCCCTCGGGCTGAAGGCGCGCTGCGAACGGCGCAGCTTGAGCGTGTCGATCAGGCCCAGGCCCAGCGCGCCGATGTCCGAGTCCATTTCGAGCGCGGCCGTCTCCACCAGGCTCACCGTACCGTCACCGTCCGCCATGTCGGTTTCAGCCTCGTCACTCCCGTCCGCAGCCGGAGCGGCCGCCGGCACCAGGCGCAGCAGCGCTTGCAGCAGGTTGGCCCGGCTCACCATACCCTCCAGCCGTCCGTCGCGCAGCACCGGCACGCGCTGGATGCCGAACTCCTCCATCAGCGCCGCCACTTGCTCGAGCGGGGTGCCGGGCGCCACGCAGACGGCGGCCGCGCTCATCACCTCGCCGACCAGCGCGCCGCGCTTGCCGCTGTCATTGCCGCCGCCCCTGGCGCGCAGCAGCGCGAGCCAGGGCGGCAGTGCCGCGCCCTCGCCCAGCTCGGCGCGGCGCAGCAGGTCGCCCTCGCTCAGCATGCCGACCAGGCAGCCCTGCGCGTTCACCACCGGCAGCCCCCCCAGGCGGTGCTTGAGCATCAGGCCGATGGCGTGCTGCACGCCCGCTTCCGGCCCGACCGTGATGAGCAGGCGGGCCATGACTTCGGCAGCGGTCAAGGCCGCCGCACCCGGTTGTTGCGTGCGCATAGTTCTATCCTCCTTCATATGGTCGCCGTGCAAGTGCCGGCGCCGCATACTATGCAGGGAGGCGCGGCCGGATTCTTTGATCTGGATCAAAGCGGCCGCTACCAGCACTCGCCGCAACGTGCATGCGCGTGGAAACAAAATTGTTGTTGACTTCAAACCGTATTGGTTTAAGCTTACTGCAACGTTACAGTAAATCGTTTTACCAAGTGCCGTCGGTGTAAGACCGCCGGACTTTGACAAGACGCGATGGCTATATTTTTTTTGCCATTTACTGTAACGTTACAGTAAATCGATACAGTTCTGACTTATAAAACCGATAACGGAGACAAGAGATGACTGGTAAACAGTGGCAGGCCGCAATCCGGCACCGCCCGACCCCGATAGCGGCAGCGGCGGCGCTGCTGGCCCTGGGCATCGCCGCGCCGGCGCAGGCGCAGCAAAACCCGCCCGCAGGCGAACAATTGAAGCTGGAAACGGTGGTGGTGTCCGCCAACCGCCGCATTGAAAAACTGGAGGACGTGCCGCAGTCCATCACGGTGCTGGGCGAAGAGTACATGCAGCGCAACAACGTGCGCGAATTCAACGATATCGTCAACCTTTCCCCCGCCCTGTCGATCTCGGTCGGCACCCAGGTCGGCACCAACAGCATCAATATGCGCGGCATCGGCACCACCTCGAACAACCTGGGCATCGAAGGCGACATCGCTGTCATCATCGACGACCTGCCCTACGCCCAGGCGCAGCAGGCGTTCAAAGACCAGTCCGACGTGTCACGCGTGGAAGTGCTGAAGGGACCGCAAAGCACCATGTTCGGCAAGAGCGCCATCGCCGGCGCGGTGGTGATGACCACCAAGCCGATCGGCGCCGGACCAATGAAGACCAACGTCAGCCTGTTCAAATCCAGCGACGACGAATACCGCGCCTCGGCCGCCCTCAGCGGCCGCCTGTCGGACGACGTGGCCATGCGCCTGTTCGCCAGCAAGACCAACTTCCCCGGCCTGCTGAACAACCTGACCACCGGCCGCAAGCAAAATGGCTCCGGCGGCAAGAGCTTCATCACCAAGTTCCTGTGGAAGGTAAACAGCGACCTCGATGTGCTGGTGACGCCGCATTACGATCACTCGCTTTCGACCGGCAACACCGCCGCCATCACCTCCATCGATCCGGGCGTGGGCTACCTGTACAACAAGAACTACACCGCCCTGTCCAATACCGAGGTGTTGCGCGGCATTAACGTCAGCCGCTACAACCGCGACATCCGCAACGATTCGCCCACCGGCCTGGAAGCGACCAACCGCGGCATCGGCGTACGCATCAACTACCAGTTCCAGGACAGCTCGCCGCTGCGCGGCCACGCGCTCACTTCGATTTCGTCGGTGGTGAAGAACTTGTCCAACGACTTTCGCGACAACGACAATATCGACCTGATCTCCACCTTCTACCAGGTCAACCACCAGGGCAAGCCGTCCGGCATTTCCGATCCGCCGGAGATCAACGGTACCAGCGACAGCAAGACCTCGACCCAGGAATTGCGCCTGACCTCGCCGGACGAAGGCACGTTCCGCTACATCGCGGGCATCTGGATCGCACGCAACAGCCTGGAGCGCACCTACTATCGCGGCAATCCGTTCGTGAAAGAGACCAACTTCACCAACTACGAGACCACCTCGTCCAACCTGAACCGCGCCATTTACGGCAACAGCACCTGGGACTTCGCGCCGCGCCAGAAGCTGACCACGGGCTTGCGCGTGAACCGGGAATCGAACAACTACACCTTCCACACCATCGACAGCCTGTCGTCGAGCGCGCCGAACAATGTGCACACCGGCGAGAATTTCTACCGCGCGCCGCAGCACGACGAAACCGGCGTGACCGGCAAGCTGGCCTACAGCTATCACTTCACGCCGGACGTGATGGCCTACGGCTCGGCCGCCACCGGCCGCAAGGGCGTGGCCTACGACATGACCAGCGGCGCCAACAACGTCAACGTGTTCAAGCGGCTGCCGCTGCCGGCCGAAACGGCGGACAGTTTCGAGCTCGGCTTCAAGGCCAACCTGTGGAACAACCGCGCCACTTTCAACGCGGCCGCCTTCCGCACCCGCTTCCACGACTACCAGACCTCGGCCACCGAGCGCTTCTCCGACGGCAGCCAGGCCAGTGTGCTGTACAGCATACCGGCGCTGCAGACCAAGGGTTTCGAGGCCGACAGCACCGTGCTGCTCACGCGCGAACTGCAGCTGAACGCCAGCCTGGCCTTCACCCGCGCCACCATCCTGAACTGGACCCAGGGTCCGTGCTACAGCGGCGCCAAGGACTGCACGGTGCCCAATCAGCTGGTGCCCGGCGCCTTCCTGCGCGACGCCAGCGGCGGCACCATGCCGAACGCGCCGAAGTGGAAGCTGAGCATGGGCGCCGACTACCGCGTTCCGCAGGGCTGGCTGCCGTTCAAGACCGCTTTCAACGTGCAGTGGCGCACCCAGTCGCGCGTGCAGGGCGCCATCAGCCAGGATCCGAGTTTGAACCGTCCGGGCTATGGTATCGTTGACCTGGGAGCATCCATGTCGGACGACAAAGGCAAGTACAAGCTCTCGATAGGCGTGAAGAACGTGGCCGACCATCACTACGCGTCGGGCAACGTCGGCTCCTTCCTGAACTTCAAGAAAACCTCAGGCCCGGACATCAAGTCGCTCGGCTGGCAGCCTGCGCGCGATGCCTTCCGCTACTTCACCGTCCGCCTGGATGCAGCATTCTAAGAAAACCAAGGAAACCATGAGCGAACCCAAAATTCAGGACGTGGCCCGCCTCGCCGGCGTATCCACCTCCAGCATTTCGAATTTTCTGAACAACCGGATGGGCCAGATGCGGCCGGACACCCAGCGCAAGATCCAGCAGGCGATCGAGCAGCTGGGCTACCGTCCCAACAGCGCGGCGCGCCAGCTCAAGACCGGCGTAGCGGCCATGGTCGGCCTGCTGGTGCCCTCGCTGGCCAACCAGTTTTTCGGTTCGCTCGCCTGCGCCGTGGAAGCGGCGGCCGCCCGCCACCACTGCCACGTGATGACCTTCAGCACCTTCCGCGATCCCGCCCGGGAACGCGCGGTGATGGCCGACCTGCTGTCCTACGGCGTGCAGGGCATCATCACCGGCTCGGCGCTGAGCGACACGGACCACCTGGCGGCCATGACGGCGCGCTGCCCGGTGGTAGCCTTCGACATCAAGCGCTCGGACGAACGGCATGACCGCATCGCCACCATCTCGGTGGACAACGCCGCCGCCACGGCAATGGCGGTGGAGCACCTGGTGGCGTTGGGGCATCGCTCCATCGCGCTGGTGACGCCGCCGCCCTACACGCTGAACCGCCAGGAACGCGTGAGCGGCTTCCAGCAGGCGGTGGCGCAGGCGGGCATCAGCGGCGAACTGGTGATTGCGGACGGCACCGAGGCGCCCAGCGATCCGCACGGCGACACGCAGCTGTTCGAACTGGGACGCAGCGCGGCGGCGCGCCTGCTGGCCGCGCCCGGCAAACCGACGGCGGCCATCGCCATCAACGACATGATGGCCATCGGCATCGGCATCGGGCTAAAGCAGCTGGGCAAGCGCATCCCGGAAGATTTTTCCCTGATCGGCATCGACGATATCTTCTTCTCGGCCGCACACGACCCACCGCTGACCACCCTGCGCCAACCCATCCAGGCCATGGCCGATGCGGCGGTGCAGCGCATCCTGGCGCCGTCGGCCGTGCCGGACGGGCAGCTGTTTGCGCCGGAGCTGATCGTCAGGGCGTCCACTGCGGCGCCGAAAAAATAACACCATCCAACTGGAGAGAGACATGACGGAATTGAATGCAAATGAGCTCAATGGCAAGCGCGCCCTGGTCATGGGCGGGGCCTCGGGCATCGGCAAGGCAACCTCGCTGGCGCTGGCGCAGGCCGGCGCCGACGTGGTGCTGACTTACTGGAGTAGCGCCGGCGAAGCCAATGCAGTAGTGGCGCAGATTAGCGCCATGGGCCGCCGCGCCCAGGCCATCAAGGCCGACCTGACCGACGCCGCCGTGGCCGAACAGGTATACGCCGAGGCCGAAGGGGCCATCGGCGAGATCGACGTCCTGTTCGCAAACATCGGTGGCCTGATCCAGCGCTGCCGCGTGGTGGACATGCCGCTGTCGCTGTGGAACGAATCCATGAACCTCAACCTGACCAGCACCTTCCTGATCTGCCAGGCCGCGCTAAAGCGCATGGAGCCGCGCAAGCGGGGCGTGATCGTCACCATGTCCTCGCTGGCCGCGTTCGACGGCGGCGGTCCGGGCTCGGCGCACTATGCCTCGTCCAAGGCGGCGGTGGCCACCTTCACGCGCGCACTGGCCAAGGAAGTCGGCCCGCTCGGCATCCGCGTCAACGGCGTCTCGCCCGGCCTGATCGCCACCCGCTTCCACGACACCTTCAACACCCCGGCCAACCGCCTGGCCATCGCCGAGCGCACGCCGGCCCGCCGCGAAGGCGAACCGGCCGACGTGGCCAACGTGGTGGTGTTCCTTGCCTCCGAACGCGCCGCCTTCCTGGCCGGCGAAATCATCCAGGTCAACGGCGGCCTCGGCCTCTACTGATCCGCCCGGGAGATCCCATGACACAGCAATTCACACGGCGCCGTTTTGTCGGCACCGCCGCCCTCGCCTTGCCTGCGCTCGGCAGCGGCGGCGCCCTCACCAGCCTGCCCGCCTTCGGCCAGGATTCGCGCGAAGCACTGGGAACCAGGCAGGGCAAGGCCAGCTTCGGCGGCGTGCATCCGCTGCAAACGCTGATGCAGCAGCATCCTGCCCCGCTGCGCCCGGAACTGCACGGCGTGCATCCGCGCATATTCACCACGGCGGCCGGTCTGGAACAGCTGCGCCAGCGCGCACGCGGCAGCCACAGCGCCGTTTGGCAGAAGGCACTATCCGGCCTGGTGGCCATGCGCGCCGAACCGGAAGCCTCGCCGGCGCAAACGCGCCGCGCCCAGAACACGGTGGGCATCGGCATGGTGGGCGCTGCCCTGGCCTACAAGGTCGAAGGCGACCCGCGCTACCTGGAACGCGCCAGGGTTTACATGGACGCGGCGCTCAGCTATCCGGTATGGGGTTACACCTACAGCAAACCGGACATCGACCTGGCCGCTGGCCATCTGCTGTACGGCCTCGGAACAGCCTACGACCTGCTGTTCGACGTGCTGAGCGCAGAGGAGCGCACCCGCTACCGGGAGAAACTGGTGCGCCAGGCGCGCATCATGGCGGCGCACTTCACCCCAACAGCGGGGAAATCCTATTCGTACAGCCAGAACCACTGCTTCATCCCCATCGCCGGGCTGGCCGTGGCGGCCTACGCCGTGTTCGATGAAGTGCCCGAAGCGGCCGGCTGGGCCGCCCTGTCGCGCGCCATTTTCACCCGTGTGCTGGCGGTGGCGTCACCGGACGGCTATTTCTACGAAGGCGTGGAGTACTGGGTGTTCTCCATGCCGTGGATTATCCACGCGCTGGACGCTTTCGCGCATGCGGCCGGTGACGACATGTACGACCTGCCCGCGCTGCGCAAAGCCCACCTGTACATGGCGCATTCGATGACGCCCAACGGCCAGGACATCTTCGACTTCGGCGACGCCTTCGAAGGCCCGGTCACGCGTTCGCGCGTCGGCCACGAACCGGACCGCACCCATCCGGACGGCAAACTGCATTCCAACTACAACCTGCTGTACCGCCTTGCGCAGCGCTTCGGCAATCCCGAGGCGCAGGGTGTGGCGACGTGGATGCAGTCGCTCGGCCACGTCTGCGCGGAGGATTTCTGGTCCCTGCAGTGGTTCGACGACAAGCTGGCCGCCAAGCCGATGTCGGCCATCGCGCCGCACCATCACTTCGACGACCTGGGCACCGTGTACTGGCGCAGCGACTGGAGCAGCAAGGCCACCGCCTTCGCCTTCCGGGCCGGGCCGCCCGAGGGCCACCATGCCGCCACGCTGATCGGCAAGATGCCGGACTGGCACCTGTCCATGGGCCACTCGCACCCGGACGCGGGCAGTTTCATCCTGTACGGCGGCGGCAGCTACCTGACCGGCCCGAAAGGCTACGCCGGCATCCCGAGCAGCAAATTGAGCAACACGCTGCTGGTGGACGGCCAGGGCCAGGCCAACGAGGGCGGCGGCCACGACGCCTTCCGCGACTACCCGTATGCGCGGCTGGACAGCATCCGCATCACCAAGCTGACGCTGGGCAGCGATCACGCCGACATCGTCGCCGACCTGAGCGGCGCCTACCGCCCCGAACTGGGCGTCGAGCGGCTGGAACGCCGCTTCAGCTTCGCGCGCGGCGCCTGGACCACCAGCGACACGCTGCGCGCCAGCAAACCGGTGGTGCTGACCGCGCAAGTACACGGCGACCACGATATCAGGCAGGTGGCCGAACGCAGCTTCGTGGTCGAAGGCCGGCCGTCGGCGCTCAAGGTGGAAGCGCGCACGAAAGCGGTCAAGGCCGTGGTCGAGCCGGGCTTTGTCATCTCTGCCGGGCCGCCGGGCAATGTCGACAAGGGACCGAAGCAGCAGCGCGGCAACGTGCTGCGCATGTCGCTCCCACCCGGCAAGCAGGCAACGCTGGTCACCGGCATGAAATTCTGAGCGGGGCGCCATGGACATCGACAACATTGAAGGCGCGGGCGGCGCCGGCGGCGAGAAAATTCCGGACGTGGTCACCGTCGGCGAGGCCATGGCCCTGCTGATGGCGTGCCAGCCCGGCCCGCTGGCCGCAGTGCGCCAGTTCGAACGCGCCACGGCCGGGGCGGAACTGAACGTCTCGGTCGGATTGAGCCGCCTGGGCTACCGCGTCGGCTACGTAAGCCGCTTGGGCAAGGACAGCCTGGCCCGCAATCTGCTGGACTTCATGGCGGCCGAGGGCATAGACCTGCGCCACGTGCGGCAGGACGAACGCTACCCGACCGGATTCATGCTGAAGTCCATGGCGCTCGATGGCAGCGATCCGGAAGTGGAGTATTTCCGGCGCGGCTCGGCGGCCAGCCACATGTCGCGGACCGACATACCCTCCGGCCCGTACCAGCACGCGCGCCTGCTGCATCTGACCGGCATCTCGCCTGCGTTATCGGACACCTGCCGCGACATGGTGCTGACCATGGCGGCGCAAGCGCGGGGCGCTGGACGCCTGGTCACCTTCGACCCCAATCTGCGCCCGCGCCTGTGGCCGACCGAGGCGGCCATGGTCGAAACCGTGAATACGCTGGCCGGCCTGGCCGACATCGTCATGCCCGGCCTGGCCGAGGGCAAGCTGCTCACCGGCTGCGCCGAAGCGCACGGCATCGCGGACTTCTACCTGGCGCGCGGGGCGCGGCAGGTGGTGGTGAAGCTGGGCCCCCAGGGCGCCTACTACGCCAGCGCGGAGGGCCGGGGCGTCGCTCCCGGCGCACCGGTGCCGCCGGCTAACGTGGTCGACACCGTCGGCGCCGGGGACGGCTTCGCGGTGGGCGTCATCAGCGCCTTGCTCGAAGACCTGCCGCTGGCAGCAGCGGCCGCGCGCGGCAACGCCATTGGCGCGCGCGTGGTGCAGTACCGGGGCGACTGCGAAGGCCTGCCCACCCGCGGCCAGCTGGGCCTGCGGTAGCTGGGCTTGCGGTGGCTGGGCTTGCGGTAGCCGCGCCTGCAGCAAGAACGACAAGAGTGCGCACCGCCCCGCCGCGGGCGGGCCGCAAAACAAAACAATACAGAGACATCTTGGAGACTCGTGCATGAAGACAATGGCAGGTTTGCGCTGGCTGGTGATAACACTGGTGGCCGTCGCGACAATTATCAACTATATAGACCGCTCCGCGCTGGCGGTCATGTGGCCGGGCATCGCAGCCGAACTGGGGATGGACAAACGCGACTACGCCAACATCGTCACCGTGTTCCTGGTCGGCTATGCCGTCGGGCAGACGCTGTTCGGCAAACTGTTCGACGCGCTGGGCACGCGCATCGGCTTCATCTTGTCCATCATCGTGTGGTCAGTCTCCATCGGCCTGCACTTTGTGGCCCGTTCGGCGCTGTCGTTCGGCCTGTTCCGCGTGCTGCTGGGCGTAGGCGAAGCGGGCAACTGGCCGGGCGCGACCAAGGCCGTGGCAGAATGGTTCCCCATCCGCGAGCGCGCGCTGGCGCAGGGCATCTTCGGCGCCGGCGCTTCGCTCGGTTCCATCATCGCGCCGCCGCTGATTGCCATCCTGTACGCCTACTTCGGCTGGAAAACCACCTTCCTTTTGATCGCGGTGCTCGGCTTCATCTGGGTCATTCCCTGGATGATCATCTACAAATCCGGCCCCAATGCCCATCCCTGGATTACCGAGGAGGAGCGCGGCTACATCCTGACGGGCCAGCGCAGCGAAACGGCGCGGGCCGCCGAATACGTTCCCACGCTGGGCCAGCTGCTGCGGCACCGCCAGAGCTGGGGCGTGATTGCCGCCCGCTTTTTCATCGACCCGGTCTGGTGGCTGTTCGTGGCCTGGCTGCCGCTGTACCTGAACGAGAAGTTCCACTTCGATGTGAAACAGATCGGCATCTTCGCCTGGGTGCCGTACGTGGGCGCCGCCATCGGCGCACTGTCCGGCGGCTGGCTGTGCGGGCGGCTGCTGCAGCGCGGCTGGAGCGTCAACCGTGCCCGCAAGACCGTGATCGGGCTCGGACTGGCGCTGATGCTGCCCGCCCTGCTGTTCAGCGCCAGGGCCGCCACGCCGCTGCTGGCCGTGCTGTCTATTGCCGTGATCCTGTTCGGCTTCCAGGCCGCCATCACCAATATCCAGACCCTGCCCAGCGATTTCTTCTCCGGCAAGACGGTCGGCTCGCTGGCTGGCCTCAGCGGCACCTCGGCCGTGCTGGGCGTGATCATCTGCATGCAGCTGGTGCCTGAACTGACGGCGGGCGGCAACTACACGCCGTTCTTCGTGCTGGGCGCCTTGCTGGTGCCGCTGGTGTTCGTCTCGGTCTGGCTGGGCGGTCCCGTGGCGCAAGTCACAGCGCAAGGAGAGCACGCATGATGGCCGCCGCATTCCGCAAGCGCACGCGGCTGGCCGCCGCCCTGCTCGCCGCCCTGTTTGCCGCGGTGGCCGGCCCGCTGTCGCTCCCGCCTGCAGCGGCGCAAGCCCCTGCGCAGACCACTGCGCCAATCACCGCAAAGCCCAAGCTCAGCGCCTCCGAAGCATTCCAGAAGCAGGACAACGGCACCTTCCTTGAGCTGCACGCCCGTTTCCTGGCACGCGCCAAAAGCGGCCCGGTCGGGCTGCTGTTCCTGGGCGACTCGATCACGGCCGGCTGGCAGCGCGCACCGCATATCTGGGAAGCGTACTACGGCAAATACCAGCCGGCCAACTTCGGCATCGGCGGCGCGCGCACCCAGAACCTGATCTGGCAGATCGAGCACGGCGAGCTGGAAGGCATAGCGCCCAAGGTGACGGTACTGATGATGGGCACCAACAACAGCCTTGATTACAACGCCGAGGAAATCGCCGCCGCCAACCGCAAGATCGTCGGCATGATACGTGCCCGCCTGCCTGACACGCGGATACTGGTGCTGGGCATCTTCCCGCGCGGCCCGCGCGACCCCAAGGGCGGGCCGGTTACCCCGGCAGCGGTGGAAGAAGCCGCAAGACGCATGGCTACCATCGATGCCGTGAACCGCGACCTGGCAAGGCTGGACGACGGCAAGACCGTGCGCTTCCTGGACATCGGCGCCGTCTTCCTTGGCCAGGACGGGCGCATCCCCAAGTCCATCATGCCGGACCAGCTACACCCCGGCGCCGCCGGCTACCAGCTGTGGGCCGACGCCATGCAGCCGCTACTCGACAGCATGATGAAGTCCGGCTTTACGCCCAAGGAGGAATTGAGCGCCCTGTTCGAGGCCGAAGGCGAGGCGCCGTTCCCCTCGCCCTACGCCGGTACACTCGCCTTCAGCGCGCTGAAAGCCAGATATGTGTCCGGTAATGGCCACGGTTACCGCCACGAGCTGAAGACCCTGGCACCGTACAGGCAGACCGTTGCCGCCACGCGCGAGCACTTTTCCGCGAACGTCACGCCCACGCTGCCGGCAGGCGCCAAGACCATCGTCGCCCAGTACCACGCCGAAGGCCTCGATACATTGGTGAAAGTCTATGTGCAGGATACGGCCGACGCGGCCGGCATCGACGGCAAAGCCGACAACGGCCTGTTCGACGTGCTGGCCCGCCTGAAGGGCACGGACGGCAAGGAAGTGACCACTGCCCTGGGCATCGTGCGCTCCGGCGAGAGCTTCGGCCTGGACATCCGTTTCGCCGGCGGCTCCGCGATCGTGGCGGCGACCACCGCCCGGCATGGCGCCATCGATACCGGGCGCACGCCTATCAAGGCCGACAGCGGCAGGATTTATTTCAAGTTCGGCGATTACCTTCAGGCGCGGGACCCAGCCACCGATGCGCACACCAGCAACAGCGCGAAATGGGACCAGTACTTGCAGCAGAAGGGCATCGGCAGCAGCGAGGTGCGCTTCGACAACACCAAATTCACACGCGGATAGGAAACCATGGATCAATCCCTGCAACCCGGCACACTGGCCACGCTGGAAACCGTCAGCACCTCAACCCTCACCACGCTGCTGTTCAAGCGTGGTTTTCGAAACGTCTTCATCCAGGGAGCGCGGCCCCTGAAGCCGGGCCAGCGCCTGGCGGGACCGGCGTTCACGCTGCGCTACATTCCCTCGCGCGAAGACCTGGACGGCGTTGATGCCTTCCTCGATCCACGCCATCCGCAACGCGTGGCGGTGGAAGAAATCCCGCCTGGCGCCGTGCTGGTGATGGACTGCCGGGGCGACGTCTCGGTGGCCTCGGCCGGCAGCATCCTGGCCACACGCATGCAGGTGCGCGGCGTGGCAGGCATTGTCACCGACGGCGGCCTGCGCGACGCGGCCGGCATCGCGGCCCTGGACATGCCGGCTTGGTGTTCCGGCCCATCGGCCCCGACCAACCTGCTGCGCCACCACGCGCTGGACATCAACGCGCCCATCGGCTGCGGCGGCGTGCCGGTGTACCCGGGCGACATCATGGTGGGCGACAGCGACGGCGTCGTCTGCATCCCGCGCCACCTGGCCGATGAAATCGCCCGGGACGCGGTGGAGATGGAGCGCTTCGAGGATTTCGTGCTGGACGAAGTGCGGCGCGGTGCAACCATCATCGGCCTGTACCCGCCCACGGCGCCGGAAACCCGCCTGCGCTACGAAGCCTGGCTGGCGCGCCGCGCTGCGCCATAGCCGTCCCGCTCAGAATGCCCCGACATAATTTTCCGCCAGGGCGGTCGCCATCGCGCGCGAGCTGACCAGGCATTCCAGTTCGGCGCGCTGCACCTCGCGCTTGAACGGGGTGGCGTCGGGGAAGGTGTGCAGCAGGTTGGTCATCCACCAGGAGAAGTACTCGGCGCGCCAGATGCGCTTCAGCGCGCCCGCCGTGTAGCCCTGCAGGCGCTCGTCGGCTCCCTGGCGGTAGAACTGCTCCAGTCCCTGCGCCAGCAGGTGCACGTCGGACACCGCCAGGTTCATGCCCTTGGCGCCGGTGGGCGGCACGATGTGGGCCGCGTCTCCGGCCAGGAATAGCCGGCCAGCCTGCATCGGCGTGGACACGAAGCTGCGCATGCCGATGATGTTCTTCTGGAAGATGCGTCCTTCCTGGACTTTCCAGCCGTCCCGGTTCTCCAGCCGCGCATGCAGCTCGGCCCAGATGCGGTCGTCGGACCAGTTGTCGACATGGTCGGCGGGGTCGCACTGGAAGTACAGCCGCTGCACCGTGGGCGAGCGGGTGCTGACCAGCGCGAAGCCGCGCGGGTGGCGCGCATAGATCAGCTCTTCTGACGAGGGCGCCGACTCCACCAGGATGCCGAACCAGCCGAAGCCATAGGTGCGCTGGTAATCCTGCCGTCCCTGCACCGGCATGGCCGGCCGCGTCACGCCGTGGTAGCCGTCGCAACCGATGACGAAATCGGCATCGATGCGCGCCGCCCCCCCGCCGTGGCTGTAAGTGACCGACGGCGTGGTGGTTTCGACGCCATGCAGCTGTACCCCGCTCACCTCGAACAGCAATTGCCCCTGCGCCGCCTGCCGCGCCGCCACCAGGTCCTTGATCACCTCATGCTGCGGGTAGACGGTGATCGACTTGCCGGTCAGTTCGGTCAGGTCGATGCGGTGGCGGCGGCCGCTGAAAGCCAGTTCGAAACCGTGGTGCAGCGCGCCCTCGGCCCGCATGCGGGCGCCAACGCCGGCGTTGTTGAGGATGTCCATGGTGCCTTGCTCCAGCACGCCGGCGCGTATCGTCGCTTCGATCTCGGCCTGGCTGCGCGACTCCAGCACGATCGATTCGATGCCGTTCAGATGCAGCAGATGGGATAGCAGCAGGCCCGCTGGGCCGGCGCCGATGATGGCTACCTGGGTACGCATGGTGTCTCCGGTTGGTTGTTATGTGCAGCCATCGTAGCGCCGGGGGCGGCGAAAAAAAATGGAGGAAATCGCATAAAACTTGTACTATTTCGACACCCAGCCACTTTCACCGCCCGCCCCGCCCATGTCCCGCAGCACGAAACCGTCCCGTCCGGAAATTCCCCAGTTCGCCCTGTACGGCGAGCAAACACGGGGCGACGGCGCCGAATTCGTGCATATCGAGCTGATCGAAACGCGCAGCCGCCTACATCACTGGCACATCGACAAGCATACCCACGCCGGCCTGTTTCAGGTACTTTTCCTGTTCGGTGGCGAAGTCCGCGCCAGCATCGGCGGCGCCGTGTGGGAACGCCGCGCGCCGGCCGCCATCACCATCCATCCCTCCGTGGTGCACGGCTTCGATTTTTCAGCCGAGGCGCACGGCTATGTGCTGACGGTGGACCAGAACGTGCTGTTCGCGGCCGGAGGCAGCCACGGCGACCTGTACTCGCCGCTGTTCGTGGAACCGCTGGCGCTCGACCTGTCCAGTGCCCCGGAGTGCGCGCGGCTGGAGCCGCTGCTGCGCCAGCTGCTGGAAGAAGCGGCCTGGCCGCGGCACGGCCACACGCTGATGCTGGA
Organism: Massilia sp. NBRC 108631; assembly: GCF_059704565.1. Taxonomy (NCBI): domain Bacteria; kingdom Pseudomonadati; phylum Pseudomonadota; class Betaproteobacteria; order Burkholderiales; family Oxalobacteraceae; genus Massilia; species Massilia sp. NBRC 108631. The sequence continues at coordinate 50,602 of NZ_BAAKJE010000224.1, read as the reverse complement.
ATGGCTGGCCCGCAGCGCCCTGCTGCTGCTGGTGCGCGTGCACGCGGAGCGCCGCTTCGCCGACCAGTCGGGCCGCAGCGACTTTGAACTGTTCAGCCGCTTCCGGGCGGAAGTGGAGCAGCATTACAGGGAGCAGTGGCAGGTGGGCCAGTATGCGGCAGCGCTGCGGGCCACGCCCACGCGGCTGAACCGGCTGTGCCTCAAGTTGTCCGGCAAGTCGGCGTTCGACATTGCGCAGGACAGGCTGATGCTGGAAGCGTGCCGCAAGCTGACCTATCTTCCCGCCAGCATCGCCAGCATCGCCTACGAGCTGGGATTCCAGGACCCGGCCTACTTCAGCCGCCTGTTCAAGAAACGCATGGGACTGACGCCCAAGGCCTTCCGGGCCGCCTGAGCGCTGCCCGCAGCAATCTACAGCAAGGCGTTCAGCTCCACCTGGATCTTGATCAGCGCCGGCAGGCAGCGTTCCACCATCTGCTCCAGCGGCATGCGTCCGGCGTGCACGCTGATGTTCATGGCCGCCACGATCTCGCCCCGGAAGTTCTTCAGCGGCACGGCCATGGTGCGCAAGCCCAGTTCCAGTTCCTGGTCCACCAGCGCATAGCCCTGTGCGCGCACCCGCGCCAGCTCCAGCGCCAGGCGCTCCTTGCTGACGATGGTGTGCTCGGTAATGCGTTCGGGCTGGGCGCGCTCCAGGAAGGCCTCGATCTGCGCCTGAGGCAGGTGCGCCAGCAGCACGCGTCCATTGGCGGTGCAGTAAGCCGGCACCCGGGTGCCCGGCTGCAGCGTGACGGACACCAGCTGCCCGGCGCTGACGGCGGCCACGCACACCAGCTGGTCGTGATCGAGCACGCCGGCCGAGGCCGCCTCGCCCAGAGAATAGGCGAGCCGGTACAGCAAGGGCTGCACGATGCGCGGCAGGCGCGCCGAATGCAGGTAGGACTGGCCCAGCCGCAGCACCATGGGCGTCAGCGCGAACTGCTTGTTCTCGTGCCGCATATAGCCCAGGTGCGTCAGCGTGATCAGGTAGCGGCGCGCCGCCGCGCGCGTCAGGCCGGTGCGCTCGGCCACCTCGGCGATGGTCAGGCGGCTGCGCTCCTGGTCAAAGGCGGCGATCACTTGCAAGCCTTTTTCCAGGCCGGCCACCATGTCGCGCTTGGCCGGCGATTCGTCTGCAGTGTCCATGGATAAGATATTTGCTGATTTGTGCGAGTATCGCACATTTTGGGCGCATAGCGAATGTCGCTCGACATGGGCGTATTGTCGCGCCGCGCGGCCTTTCATAACATTCAAGGCACAACAAACCACTGGAGGCCTGCCTTGCAATTCGATGCCATCGCGCCCGGCGTGTACCCGGAGCTGATCTACCCGCCATACAAATCCACGCTGAAGCGCGGCCCCACGCAGCCGCTGCTGCGCATCCGCGCCGAGCAGCCGGTGCAGGACAATCTGCAGCCTTCCCCGCGCATCCTGCTGCCCAACGACATGGACTTGACGGCGCACGGCCAGGGCGAGCCGCTGGGCGAGAAAATCGTCGTCACCGGCCGCGTGGTCGATGAAGACGGCAAACCGGTGCGCAACTCGCTGCTGGAAGTGTGGCAATGCAACGCCGCCGGCCGCTACCGCCACAAGCGCGACCAGCACAATGCGCCGCTGGACCCCAACTTCAACGGCTGGGGCAAGATGATGACCGGCGACGATGGCCGCTACCGGTTCATCACCATCAAGCCCGGCCCTTACCCGTGGGGCAACCACGACAAGGCGTGGCGTCCGGCCCACATCCATTTTTCCCTGTTCGGCAATGTGTACGCGCAGCGCCTGGTCACGCAGATGTACTTCCCCAGCGACCCGCTGTTCGACTACGACCCCATCTTCCAGAGCATCCCCGACCTGGACGCGCGCCAGCGCCTGATTTCCCGCTATAGCCTGGAGCACACCGACAGCGACAAGATGCTGGGCTATGAATTCGATATCGTACTGCGCGGCCGCGGCGCCACGCCCATGGGCATTTGAGGAGCAGCGCATGACCAGGATTACGACTTCGCAAACCATCGGTCCCTTCTCGCACGAAGCCTGGCAGTGGGCGGTCGACGCCAGCGCCGCCGGGCAGCTTGAGACCACGGCCGCCACCATCACCATCAGCGGCGCCATCTACGACGGCGACGGTGTGCCGGTGAACGACGCCCAGATCGAAGCCTGGCAGCCGGAGGCCGCCGGCGCCGAGGCGGCACAGGCGCTGCCCGGCTTCCGCCGTGTGCCCAGCGGCGACCAGGGCCAGTTCAGCCTGCGCCTGTCGCAGTGCGCGGCGCCGGGCAGCGGCGCGCCGGCCACCTTCATCACCGTGTTCGCGCGCGGCCTGGTCAAGCACCAGTTCAGCGCCGTGTTCCTGGAGGACGACGCCGGCCTGGCGCAGTCGGCGATACTGCAGCAGGTGCCGGCCGAACGGCGCCACACCCTGATAGCGCGCAAGACCGCGCCCGGGGTCTATCATTGGGACATCTGGATGCAGTCCGACAAGGAAACCGCATTCTTCGACTATGTCTGACCTGGCAGCGGGGTTCCCTTGAGCGTATCCATTTTCGATAGTTTCCTTACCACGCCGGACATGATCGCCGTGTTCGACGACGCAGCCATCGTGCAGGCCATGCTGCGCTTCGAGCAGGCGCTGGCGCTGGCGCAGGCCGAAGCGGGCTTGCTGCCGCCGGCCACCGCGCGCGCCATTGCCGGCGTGTGCAATGCCCAGCTGTACGACATCCCGGCCATCGTCAACGCCGGAAGGCGCGCCGGCAGCCTGGCGATTCCGCTGGTGCGCGAGCTGACCCGCACCGTGGCGCTGTACGACAAAGAAGCCGCCTCGCGCGTGCACTGGGGCAGCACCAGCCAGGACGTGATCGACACCGCCATGGTACTGGCCACGCGCGACGCCCTGCAGCTGCTGGACGACGGCCTGCACGACCTGTGCGGCCGGCTGCTGCAGCTGGCGGAGCGGCACGTGGACACGCCGGTGCTGGCGCGCACCCTGATGCAGCCGGCGCAGGTCAGCAGCTTCGGGTTCAAGCTGGCGGGCTGGCTGGCGCCGCTGGTGCGCGCGCGGGCCCGCCTGCGCGAATGCGCCGCGCGCGCATTGCAGCTGCAGCTGGGCGGTGCGGTCGGCACCCTGGCCGTGATGGGCCAGCAAGGCGCGGCCGTGGCAGCACTGGTGGCCGCAGACCTGGGCCTGAAGCTGGCCGACGCCGCCTGGCACACGCAGCGCGACGAATGGGTGCGCCTGGGCCTGGAGGTGGCGGTGCTGGCCGGCAGCCTGGGCAAGATCGCCACCGACATCAGCCTGATGGCGCAAGGCGAGATCGCCGAGCTGGCGGAACCGTCCGGCAATGGCCGGGGCGGCTCGTCCGCCATGCCGCACAAGCGCAACCCGGTATCGGCCATGATCGCGCTGGCGGCCGCCACCCGCACGCCGCAGCACGCGGCGGCGCTGCTGGCCAGCATGGGGCAGCAGCATGAGCGCGGCCTGGGCAACTGGCAGGCCGAACTGGCCGAATGGCCCGGCCTGTTCCTCAGCGCGCACGGCGCACTGCAAGCGCTGAACGACGCCTTCGCAGGCCTGCAGGTGGACCCGGCGCGCATGCTGCGCAACATCGATGCCTTGCAGGGGCTGGTGTTCGCCGAGGCGGCGTCGGCCTGGCTAGCCGGCAGCATCGGCCGTCCGGCGGCACACAGCCTGCTCGAAACCATGAGCGCGCAGGCGCTTGCCAGTGGCAGTCACCTTGCCGATGCGCTGGCCGAAGCAGTGCGGGCCGACGACCAGCTGCGCCGGCAAGTCGACCCGGCCGCGCTGGCCACGCTGTTCGATCCGGCCACCGCCGCCGCACCGGCCCGGCGCCTGGCACAGCAGCAATTGCACGGCCTGCGCATGGACATCGCAACGCTGAACGGCGCCCACGCCTATTCCGGCGCCAATCCCGACACGCACGACAGGACCACCAAATGAGCTTCGACCCTATCGACCACGACTTCGAACGCGGACTGAACCACCGCCGCGCCATCCTCGGCGACGCCTGGGTTGAGCGTTCGCTGGCCAACGCCAACAGCTTCAACGCCGACTTCCAGAACCTGATCACGCGCTTTGCCTGGAACGAAGTCTGGGGCCGGCCCGGCCTGGAGCAGAAGACCCGCCGCGCCATCGTCCTTTCCATCACCATCGCCCTGGGCCGCTGGGAAGAGTTCGAACTGCACGTGCGCGCCGCGCTGCTGGGCGAGGCCGGCAACCGCCTGTCGCCGGACGAACTGAAGGAAGTGCTGATACAGTCGGCCATCTACGCCGGCGTACCGGCCGCCAACACCGCCTTCTCCCACGCGCAGGCCATCCTGCGCGAGCTCGGGCCGCAGATCGGCTATGTGCTGGAAGCGGCGGCGCCCGCCGCCGCCAGCCATCCGGGCGTGGGCCGCGAAGGCCGCAGTGCCGGCCAGCCTGCGCTGCACTACACCGTGCGCGCCCCGCGCAGCGGCAAGGCGCCGCGCCATACCGTGGTACTGAGCCATGCCCTGGGCTGCGACCTGACCATGTGGGACGCGCTGGCGAACCAGCTGGCCGCCGACTGCCGCGTGATCGCCTACGACCACCGCGGCCACGGCAGCTCGGCAGCGCCCGACGGCGCGTATTCCATGGCCGACCTGGCCGACGACGCCGCCGCCCTGCTGCGCGAACTCGATACCGGGCCGGTGGTGTGGATAGGCGTGTCGATGGGCGGCATGGCGGGCCAGGAGCTGGCGCTGCGCCATCCGGCGCTGGTGCGCGCACTGGTGCTGGCCAACACCACTTCGGGCTATCCCGAGGCGGCGCGCGAGGTATGGCGCCAGCGCATCGCCACCGTGCGCGCGCAGGGCATCGAAGCCATCGCCGACGCGGTGATGGGGCGCTACTTCCACGACGGCTTCCGCAGCACGCAGGCGGCCACCGTGGCGCGCTTCCGGCGCCGCGTAGTCAGCACGGACGTGCAAGGCTATATCGGCTGCTGCAACGCGGTTGGCACGCTCGATACCACCGCGCGGCTGCACGCGATCGCCGCGCCTGTATTGGTGATCGCCGGGGAACTGGACCAGGGCACGCCGCCTGAAATGGCACGCACCCTGGCGGAGGCCGTGCCCGGGGCTCGGCTGCTGGTGCTGAATGACGCGTCCCACCTGGCCTGCGTCGAGCAGCCGCAGGCCTTCGCGGCGGCGGTGCGCAGCTTTATGGCCGCGCTCTGACCCGCGCTGCGCATCCCCGCTACACGCCGGGATCGCGCACCTTCTCGGCCTGGTCGAACTCCACGTTGTACCAGGCCGCCCCGCTTTGCTCGGCGCGGCGGATGTATACCGTCTGCACGATGTCGCGCGTGGCGGCGTCGATGCTGACCGGGCCGCGCACGCTGGTCCAGGCCATGCCTTTCATGGCGGCCAGCAGCTTGTCGCCGTTGCTGTCACCCCTGGTCTGCTTCAGCGCCTGGTACAGCAAATGCATGCCGTCGTACGCGCCGACCGAGTGAAAGTTGGGCCGCATGCCCTTGTTCGCCTTGCCGAACGCCTCCACGTAAGCCTTGTTTTCGGCCGACGGGTGGGCCGCCGAGTAGTGATGGCTGCTGACCACGCCGGCGGCGGCCGGGCCGATGCTGGCCATCAGGTCGTCGTCCAGCACGTCGCCGGTGCAGATCAGGCGAATGCCGGCGGCGGCCAGTCCGCGCTCGGTGAACTGCTTGAGCACGGCGGCGCCCTCGCCCGACGGCACGAATACGAACAGCGCGTCCGGTTTCAAGTCCTTCACGCGCGCCAGGAACGGCGCGTAATCCGGATTGCGCAGCGGCGCGCGCAGGCTGTCGCCAACCTTGCCCCCGCCTTCGGCAAAGTCCTTCACAAACACCTTCTCCGCGTCCAGCCCCGGTCCATAGTCGCTCACCAGTGTCACCACGTTGCGTATCTTGTTGCGGGCCGCCCACTGTGCCATCGGCGCCGTCACCTGCGCCAGCGTGAAGCCGGTGCGCACGATGTAGGGGGAACGCTGCGGTATCACCGAGGTGGCGGCCGCCATCACGATCATCGGTACCTTGGCTTGCGTGGCCACCGGCGCGGCGGCAAAGGCCAACGGTGTCAGGCCGAAACCGGCCAGCACCTGCACCTTGTCGCGCGACACCAGCTCCTGCGCCAGGCGCTTGGTCACATCCGGCGCCACGCCGCCGTCATCCTTGAGCAGGATCTCGACCGGACGGCCGGCCACGCTGGCGCCGTTCTGCTGCAGGTAGAGCTTCACCGCCGCCTCGATCTGGCGGCCGGTGGAGGCGAACGGGCCGGACATCGGCACGATCAGGCCGATTTTCAGCGGTTCGGCAGCGGATGCGGGTACGGCTGGCAGCACGCCGGCCGACAGGGCTGCGGCGCCCAGCAGCAAATGGCGGCGCTGGTGGTTGATATTGTCTGGCATGGTGTCTCCTCGTTGTAGGTTAGCTTATAGGTCCAGCAGCAGCGTGGCGGTTTTGGCGCGGGAACAGCAGGGGGTGAACTGGTCGTTGGCGGCCTGCTCGGATTCGTCCAGATACAGGTCGCGGTGGTCCGGCACGCCGTCCAGCACGCGCGTCAGGCAGGTGCCGCACACGCCCTGCTCGCAGGAGGCGGGAATGAACACGCCGGCGTCGCTCAGCACGCGCAGCACGGTGCTGCCGGCCGGTATCGCGTACACCATGCCGCTCGACGCCAGCTTCACCTCGAACGGCCGGTCGCCTTCCAACACCGCCGCTTCCACCGCGCCGGCGCCGAAGTATTCCAGATGCAGCTGCTCCTGCGGCCAGCCGTGCGCCTTCGCGGTGGCCTTCGCATAGTCGATGAAACCGGCCGGGCCGCACAGGTAGATGCGGGTGCGCCGGTCCAGCCTGGCCAGCAAGGCTGGCAGATCCAGCTTCTGCGCGGCGTCGCCGCTGTCGTAGTGGAAATGGACCTGCGGCGCGAACAGGGCGGCGGCGATACGGCCGCGGAAGGCGGTGCGTTCGGGCGAGCGGGTGCAATAGTGCATCTCGAAGGGCGCGCCCTGCGCCGACAGCGCTTCCGCCATCGCCAGGATGGGCGTCACGCCTATGCCGCCGGCCAGCAACAGGCTGTATGGCGCATCGGCCAGCGCAAAGTGATTCTTCGGTGCGCTGATGCGCAGCGTGGCGCCGGCGCGGATCTCGTCGTGCATGGCTTGCGACCCGCCGCGCGAGCCGGGGTCGCGCAGTACGCCGATCAGGTAGCGGTGCCGTTCGTGCGGCGGATTGCACAGCGAGTACTGGCGTACCAGGCCGGCCGCGCCGGTGTGCACGTCGATATGGGCGCCGGCGGTGAAGGACGGCAGCGGCGCACCATCCGCGCTCACCAGTTCGTAGCTGCAGATGTCCTGCGCCTCCTGGTGCTTGCGCTCGACGCGGACCTGCAGGAGTTCGGTGCTCATGCGGCCCGCTCCTGCTTGCCCTGTTGCGCTTGCTCCTTTAGCAGCCACTGGTCCAGCAGGCGGCGCGACTGCACGCCGCCGGCGTCGATATTCAGCATCAGCAGCTTGCGATCGGGATGGCGCAGGATGTTGGCCTGCTGCAGCTCCAGCATCTGCTGGTCCTCGGCGAAGATCTTGCCCTGGCCCTCGCGGATGGTGGCGGTCAGTTCCTTGTCCTGCGGCTTGAAATTGCGCGCCATGCCCCAGAAATACCAGTGCGAGGTCTCGGTTTCCGGCGTGATGAAGTCGACCACGATACTGGAAGCCTTGTGCTCGGGTGCGGCATCATAGCCGCCCTTGCCGGCGTGCGCCACGCCCACTTCGATCATCACGTGGCTGGGCGGCGTGAAGCGGCACACCTGCCAGCGGTCCACCGGCACGTCGTCGGCCAGGCCGTTGCCGCGCAGCGCGGCGCGCCAGAACGGCGGCGCCATGATGTTCTCCATGTAGCGGCTGGTGATGACCTGCTCGCCCTCGACGCGGGTACTGACCGGCGCCTCGTCGATTTCCTTCTGGCCGATGCTCGACGCGTGCACATAGGTCTCGTGCGTCAGGTCCATCAGGTTGTCTATCATCAGCCGGTATTCGCAATTGATGTGATACAGCCCGCCGCCATAAGCCCACTCGGGATTGTCGGCCCACTCCAGGTGGTGGATCAGGGCCGGATCGGCCAGCTCGCGTTCACCGGTCCAGACCCAGATGAAGCCATAGCGCTCTTCCACGGGATAGCTGCGGATGCACGGGAAGCCGCGCACGCGCTGGCCCGGCATGCTGATCACCTTGCCCTCGCAGCCCATTTCCAGGCCGTGGTAGCCGCACACCAGCTGGCCGCCGCGCACGAAGCCGAGCGACAGCGGCGCGCCGCGGTGCGGGCAGAAATCCTCCACCGCCGCCACCTTGCCGCCGGCGCCGCGATACAACACGATCTTCTCGCCGCAGATCTGGCGCCCCAGCGGCTTGCCTTCGATTTCGTCCGGGGTGCAGGCCACGTACCAGGTATTTTTCGGGTACATCTCGTCTCCTTGTTTGTTTTTGATATTCAGTACACTGAATGTTGTAAAGTATAGACTGGAAACCGGAGAAGTAAACACCCGGCTCGAAATCTTTTTTACGGTACGCCATGCCAGAAACCGAAAGCAAACTGACCAATCTGTACGAGCACCCTGGCCACTTGCTGCGCCGTGCGCAGCAGATCTCGGTATCGATTTTTTACGATGAAATGGGGAGCGAGCTGACCCCGGTGCAATACGCCATGCTGCGCAACCTGGAGCGCAATCCGGGCATCGACCAGGTCACGCTGTCGGCCGCCAGCGGCATCGACACGTCCACCGGCGCCACGGTCTGCGCGCGGCTGGCCGAGAAAGGCCTGCTGACCCGCACGGTGATCCCGACCAACCGCCGCCAGCGCGCGCTCGCCATCACGCCTGCCGGCGAGCAGCTGCTGGCCGACCTGATCCCCGGCTCGCAGCGCCTGCGCCGCCGCCTGCTGGCGCCCCTGACCGGGCCGGAGCAGCTGCAGTTCATGGAACTGCTGACCAAGCTGGTACAGGAAAACAACGACCAAAGCCGCGCCCCGCTGGCAAGCCGCGACGCTTGAGGCTTCGGCGCCCGGCGGTCAGCTCGGCACTTGCTGCGGGGCCGCAGCATCGTCCTGTCGTCGCCCGGCGCCTATCGCAGCCCTCACCGACAGCGCCCAGTCGATTGCGAAAATTTGCGCCGTAGGGTCCTGTGGCGGCCATGCAATGCCAAACCGTTGCCGTTCTGTTGGCGCGGGTTTCCAATGCGCCCGTCCATGCCCACAGTGTCACGCTGCCCCGATTGCCGCGCGTACTGAAGGCGACCACTTGATTGGCGCGGCCGTCTTGTAGCTCAGCCACCTGAATATGCCCACCAGCGTCATGAGAGGAAAGACGATGGGGAAGAAGATCAGCCCGAGTACCATCATCGCCTTCTGCTCGCGCCACCAGATGCGAAATCTCTTGCCGTAGGGTCCGGCCGACGCCATGCACTGCCAAAACGATGCCGTGCTGCTGGCCCGCGCCAGTACTTCACCCGGCGGCAAGTGCGGGCCGTCTTCTTCCATGAAGCGCCGGATATGCTCCCACGCAGCCGGAACGGTCACCTCCCCCATCAGCGTACTGTTGCCGATCGCAAAACTGTCCATCGGCGTCGGATCGGTGGCGCTGGTCCGCACCACAAAGATAAGGCCGTGTTGCCGCGCAATCGTCGAGCCGGTTGTGCTTACCGCAGCGTGATGCTCGGCGTCGATGAGATCCCAATCGTACTCGGCAGTCTTGGTTGGCCACCGACTGAGAACGCCCCGGAAGCCCGAATAGGTCTCCCGGAAAATCCGGTAAACCTTACGGTTCTTCCTGTCAAAAATCGTCGGCTCATCTTCAGGTCGAAATAGCTCGAACCGGATGTACTTGATGCCGAAATAGGCACCGAATATAAAGAACAGGGATGTGCAGAACACGGCAAAAATCTCGAACAGCCGAAACTTCCCTCTCTCCAGTATGTCAAACAAGAAGAGCTGGCCGAACCAGAACGCAAAGGCCGCAATCAGGACCCCGCCCAGCATCACCACGCCCCTCATGCCCGGAGCTATGGCGGTGTATTCAATCGCGTCGTCAAAAACGTTCTTTATCAAACCGAGCGCCACCCCATGTTCCGATGCTCTCCGGCTGCGCTCGAATCGATGCAGGACACCGGACACATTGCCCGTCTTCCCGGTGTTATCGGCGCTCATGTGCTGCACCCCGAATTTGCCTGCGCAATCGCAGCCTTCTGCTCCTCCGCGGTGTTTTTCATTACCTCATCAAGCGCTGCCCGCTCTGCTCTCCAGTCGCCTTTGGCGAACATGTCATCTCTTTTCCCCTGGACTATAAAACCGCCATCCCGGCCAAAGTAGCTTCGTCCCAGCCATCGCTGCAGTTCATTTGGCGTCAGCACAATTGCAGCGACCTGAATCGCAACGCCGGCGCCAAGCAGCAGCAAACCGACACCCGATACCGTCAACCCTACTCCCGCGACGGTGCCAAGAACCGCGTTGGCCGCAAGCCGCGTCGCAACTGTTCTGACCACCGCGCCACCGATGGCGCGTGTCTCGAGCGCGCCTGCTACGGCACCGATAGTCAGCGCGCCCGAGGTCACCCCCGTGCCTGCGAACGCGTACGCCGAAATTGTGTACAGGTCGGCAACCAGCGTATTTCCAAGCTCAGCCTGGTCTTTGCTTTTCTTCCTGGAAGCAATCGCATTAATCGCGCCCCCTGCAACACCCGTTAAATTGCCCGCGATCCGCAACAAGGCCAGTTTCACACTGAGGTTGGCGGCCGCCGGGCCCAACCGCTTTGAAATATCTATCTCAGCAGCAACGGTCCACAGTGCCAGGGCGCCCCCGGTAAACCCGAACACGCTATCCATCATGCCGTAATTCGCATCGATCGCCGCCGATTCGTCTTTTGCATTGCTCACCGCTGCCAGGCCGTTCATCACGCCTATCGTCTGGATCACCATGCTGGCCAGCGCCAGGCGCGCATCGAGCGTCTTCGCTACCGCCACCATATGCGAGCCGGTCGCGCTCTGCGCCATATTGGGCAATGCGGAGCGCATCAGATTGGCAGACTTTGCGGCTGTGCTGGCCTGGCCTTGGTACAGCTGCAGGAACGTTTCTTCCGACATCGTGAATACCGAGCTGCCGGCTTTCGCGACCGCTGCCGTGGTGGCGGCGCTACCCATCTTGACCGTGCCGGCAGCGGGATTGTTGGCCACGTCGGCTACCTTGCCGTTCGCTGCCTTGATGGCATCCGTGTCGGTCAGCAACGTCAACTGGATTTTGGTGTGGTTGGCCCGCGCCTTCTTGATGCGCGTTTTGCTGATGCCAAGCGGCTGGCCTGACCGCGCCGCGAAAATGGCGAGCGCGTCGTCGGCGTTGACCTTCATCGTGACCAGCACCGGCAATTTCGGTGCGTTGCCTTTCAACGCGCCCTCCACCGCAATTTCCAGCGCACTTTGCACCAGGGACAAACTCTGAAGCTTGCCGAGCATGCTGGCGGTCGCGCCTGTCTTATTTCCCGCGTGCGACGCGAGCGCCAGTGCGGCCCCACTCAGTGCGCTGAGCTGGCCGACACTGAACAGCGCCAGCGAGTGGCCAAGCCAGCCATGGGAGCCCATGACGTTCTTGGCTTTTTGCAGTTCGCTAAAGCCTTTGACAAGATCGTACGTCTTGTCACGCATGCCTTCGGCACCGGGGTCGCCAGTCAACTGCACATGGACCTGCTTGATCATCCGGTCCATATTGCCCACCATGGCACGCAGCGCCACTGAATCCTCTGCGGTTATCGGCAGGTCGAGCAAGGCGGCGTAACGCTTCATCACCGGACCGACAATGAACGGACCCGGCTCGTTTATCCTGCTGTTCTCGGAAGAATAAGGAAGGCTGCACACATTCGAGTCAAAATGCCGCGCAAAGTACGTCAAGGTCTGCGCATCCCGTGTGGCGGCGAACCAGTCCTGCTCCAGAAGCTCTATCGGGTCATAGTGGTCCGCCTTCATCTTCGCTTCGAACTGCTTGACCCACGCCGCCCGCTCTTCCTCGTCGTAGTACGAGGTGAACTTGGCCCAGTTCTTCTTGGCCTTTTTCTCTGTCCAGGCGGCAGCCCGTGCGTCGTGGTCCGCGAAAACCACACGCACCAGTTCTTCCTTTTCAAAGGCCGACTGGTAGCCGGACAACAGGAAGTTACCAAGTGCACCACGGCACTGCGTACTGCGAATCAGCGTCTGCCTTTCCTCTTCCGTCAGGGGCCTGGCGTAGGCGTCCTTCGGCCACAAGTGCCTTTGAGCATCGAAAGACTTTTTCGTGCGCAAAGGACTGACATCGTCGTAGCTGGTGAGATCGGCCTCGTCAACCAGGCTTTGTTTTAAGCCCAGCACGGTGTGGGAGCTGTTCAGCGGGTGCAGATTTTCCGGCTTTTCAATCTCTCTCTTGACAAAACTATTCCTGCGTATCCGCAGGGCATTCAGTTCGGTGGCGATGCCCACCGGGTCGCGCAGCACGATCGCCATTTCCTTACCCGCCGTCTTGGGATGCTTGGCGGCGGCAAGCGTCAAGTTGGCCGCCAGCTCGTCCACCTTGCCGGCGATGCTGTTGAATGGAAAATCGTGGTCGGTCGCGCCGTCAATCTTCAGCGTCCCGAGCGCGCACTCGAGCACTTGCTCCTTCAGCCTATAGGCCGTCGGCACGAAACTGTTCGGCCCGCAGCTTTGCAGCGAGATCTTCTGCATCACCAGCGGGTCCGCCTTGTTCTTGTCGCGCAGCTTGTCGCTCCACAATGCAACGCTGTACGCCACCCACAGCTCTTTGATCTTGTGCGCCTGCGGAATGCCGGCGACCTTCATGCCCGTGGCGATATGCTCAGGGCGCTTGCATGGCACCGGCGCGTCCGGCTGCGAAAACAGCTCGTGGCTTTCCGGCACCAGATCGGCGTGCTCCGTCACCCGGTAGACCAGCCAGTTCGGCACGCCGGCCGGCGGGCTCTCCACATAGATGTGTACATAGCCTGCACGCAGCAGCCGCAAGGCAAAGCGCGACTGGCGGGGCAAGGGCATGGGCAGCAGCCCGCCGGTGACGGCAGCGTCGGCCGCGACTTTGTCGGCGCCGGTGGCGGCAATCAGTTTACTTTTTGCTATAGGACTGGGCCGCAAAAACAATAGCGATAGGGAGCTCTTCCTGCAGACGTCGCAGCCTGTGTTCGTTACCATGATGTTCCTGAATTTCTGTCGATTTGCATAGATTTTGCGGCGCCGGCGCGCAGCGCGATGGCATCGAGATCGCGGTGCAGGTAGCGCAGGGGCTCTGGAGGCTCGTCCTGCGTGCCCTGATCGTCGAGCAGCGCTTGTACCCCAGGCAGCCGCGCCAGCTCCGGGTGCAGCAGGGACAGGGTGGCCCACACCACCTGGTCGCTGCTGTTCTGGAAGCGGTGCGGCCACTTGCGCGCCGCGCTGGCAGCCTCGCTCACCGCGCCACCGGCGGCCGGGTACAGCTCCCGGGGCGTGGCGCCGTCCTTGCGGCTCAGCTCTCCCAGCCATTGCGCGATGGTCCGGTGCAGCATCTCGCCGCCTTCCATCCGGCGCCATTCGGCCGCGTCCAGGCGCAGCGGCTGCGGCAGCTCGCCGGGCGAGCGCAGGCGGCGCAGTGCGCCGAAGGCGTCGAGGTAGGTCCAGCTTTGCACGCGGCCAAGCTGGCTGGCAACGCGGTGCTCGCCGGCCACGTGGCACAGCAGGTCGAGCGCGCGCCGGTCGGCCAGCCGCAGATAGGTGGCCTTGGTATAGGCATCGGTGTTCACCCGGCACAGCGCAGACAGGCGCGCGCCCAGCTGCTCGAAATGCATGCTGCTTTGCAGCCAGCCGCCGATGCGGTGCACCGCCCGGCCTTCGCCGTCCAGTCCTTTGGACTGCGCGGCGAGCCGTTCCTCCTCCGCCAATTCCAGGGTGGCCTCCAGCAGCGGGTCGTCCGCACCGCGCAATTGCACCAGATACGGGTGCTGGCGCGGGGGCAAGGCGATCGTGCCGGCCAGCGGCACCGGCGCTATTTCCCTGTCCCATGCCTGTTCCCGCAGCGCCTGCGCCTCTGCGGCCGTGCCGGGAGCGCCCATGCCGGACAGGGGCTCGCCGGCCATGGGATCCACCAGTACGAAAAGCGGGGTCAACGCATCAACGCCGGCACGCAGTTGTTCCAGCCTAGATGGCACTGGCGCCTCCACCTGCCGCTTCCGCCTGTTTGGAAGGACATTCCGCCAGTTTTCCCAGCGGCGGCAGCGCCAGGTTGCTGCTCGAGCTCTGCGGCCCGGTCAGCTCCTTCATGCTGGCCTTGAAGGTTATTGTGCCCGGGCCGTGCAGCATGATGTTGCCGCCCTCGAGCTTGATGTAGGCGCCCTGCGCGGTCAGCAGCACGTGGGTCTTGCCGGCCACCGATACGCTCTTGGCGGTGCTGGCCACGGTGATCAGCTTGTCGGCCGTGGCGCGCGTGGGGCCGTTCTGGCTCTGCATGCTGAACTTGCCGCTGGCTGCATGCAGCCGGATGCCGGTTTCCTGGTTCGGCTTGCTGGCATTGCCCGCCTTGCCGTAGGTAAACAGGCTGATGCCGTCCTTGACCAGGTTGCAGGCGTTGCCCTGCGCGGCGAAATTGATGTCCTGCCCGGCCGTGATGCTGGCCGTGCCGCCGGCCGCCACGATGGCGCTGGCCGGCGTGGCGGCGGCGATGCCCGACGGGCTGGACAGTTGCAGGTGCGCTTCGCTGTAGGCCGTGGCCTGGCCTGCGCCGCCGGCCTCGCCGCCCTGCCCGGCGCCGCTGGCGCGCAGCACCTCGGCGCTGTGCCCCATCTGGGCCAGCGCGTCCAGTTTGGCCGGTTCCGGCTCGTCCTTGAGCTTGGCGTTGTGCTGCTGCGCCGTGCCGGCCAGTTGCTGCTGCAGCTGCCAGCTTTGCTCGACCTGGGTTTGCGCCTCGCGCGAGTCGAGCTGCTGGCCGGTGGCGCCCTGGCGCGCATCGGCCGTCAGCAGCATGCCTTGCCCGGCGCGCAGCGCCACGCTGTGCGCGGATTTCAGTTCGGCGCCGAAGCCGGCCGGGGCCAGGCGCTGGTTGTCGGACTGGTGCCGCAAGTGGCCCAGGTTCAGTTCGTCCGTGCCGGCGTGCGCGGCGGCGTGGCGCTGCAGGGCCACGCGCGGTTCGCCCGCATGGTCATCGAACACCAGCTGGCTGTAGGCGCCGGTGCCGCTCTGGCTGGCCTGCATGGCTTGCGACTTGATGCCGGACAGCGCGGCCGGATGGGCGTGCGCGCCGGCCTCGCCGGGAAACCAGGGCGGCGCATTGCCGGTGGCGGCGCCAGCGCCCTGGCCCACCTTGTTGTGCTGCGCATCGGTCTGGCCGCTGCCGTTGTACAGGCTGCCGATCGCTACCGGGCGGTCGATGTCGCCGTCGATGAAATCGATCAGCACTTCGCTGCCGATGCGCGGCACCGCCACCGAGCCCCAGTTGGCGCCGGCAACCGGCGCCAGCGGGGTGGCGATGCGCACCCAGGTGCCCGCCCTGTCGTCGCCGGGCGCACCGCTGTCGCCCTGCGGCGCCGGATGGGCCAGGCGGCTGTGGCTCTGTTCGCCGCGCTGCCAGTGGAACTGCACCTTGATGCGGTGGTCGCGGTCGGTGTGGATCACGGCGCCCGGCGGACCGACCACGATGGCGGTCTGCTGGCCGCCCGCGGTGGGCTTGGGATGCAACAGCACGCCGTGGCCATCGCGGCCGCTGTGGCGGTATGGCACGGCGCTGGGGATGGCGTCGACGCGGTTGCGGTAGAGCGGCCGCTCGCCCTTGCCGCTGCCCACCGCATGCAGGCCGCCCAGCGATTGCTGCTGCTCGCGCAGCACCGCGGCGGCGAGCGCGCACGCGCCCAGCGCCTGGTGCGCGGCTTCGCGCACTTCGCTGCTCAAGTTGTTGTGCGCCAGGTGCACCACGCGCACGATGGCGTAGCTGTTCTCGCCCTCGCCTGCATGCACGCCCTCGTCCAGCGTGAAGGTGGTGCCGGGACTGAGCGTACGCACGGTGCCGGCGCCGGTATAGATGGCCTGGCCTGCCGCCAGCGCTTCGGCCTGGCGGTCGGCAATGCGCTGGCCGTGTTCACGCGACACATAGGCATAGGCGCCGGGCGTATCCCGGCTGGCGGGATCAGCTGCGTTGCCGGCACCGGCGCTCACCGGGCGCATGCCGGTGCTGCGGTAGTCCCAGCTGGCCACTTCCACGCCGCCCACTTTCCAGTTCAACTCGCTGCGCCAGCGGTCCATGGCGTCATCCTTCATGACCGCGCCGGGCTGGGTGAAGCGCACGCTGGCCTGGGCATTCGGCTGGAAGCTGCCGTTGTGGTCCGCAATCACCATGGTGTGGCCGCCCAGCGCCGGGCTGCCGGGCGCGCCCTCGTGCTCGAAGTAATAGAACAGGCCCTCCTCGTGCATCAGGCGTTCGGCGAAGGCCAGGCTGGATTCCTGGTACTGGCAGGTCAGCGAGCGCTTCGGGTACAAGGCGCGGTCGGCCACGTCGTAGCGCCACTGCGGCACCAGCCGGCCGGGGTTCGCCCAGCCGCCGAACAGCGCGTCCAGGATGTCGAACACGGTCATGTCCTGGAACACGCGGCTGTCGCGGCCCAGGCCGAGGAAGGCGTACCAGGGGCCGATGCTGAGTTCGTAGCGCGCCAGGCCGCCGTCGGCGCCCAGCATGCGCGCGCCCGTCACGTGACCGTGGAAGGGACGCAGCTGCTCGCGGCTGGCGGCCGTCATCAGTTGCAGCAGCACCGGCTGGCCCAGCAGCGACTTCAGCGCGATGGTGGCGTCGGTCGACAGCGCCGTCACTGTCAGCGAGTAAGGCTGGCTCAGCGCTTCCTCGCCGCGCAGGCATTCCGCCAGCAGGCGCTGTGGGCCGAGCGGCGTGATCAACTGAAGAATTCGTTTATCTTGAGTAAAATTTTCTTGCAACACAGACATTGGCCCAGCCCTCGACATACATGCAAAAACGGATAAATTAATAAATTACTATGTTCCGTCGGGCATTAAACCTGAGTTACTGCTTCGTGGCAAGAGTGATTCAATTGAATCGGGGGGTAGCCGGGGCGGGTGCGGCCGGCCGAAACGGCGCTCAAACTGGTGCCGTAAAACAACGGAAAGGACCACACGAAACGGTTCCGGCACGGCGATTCTGGTGCAATATACATGGGCAGGACCGCCGTTCCCACACTAGAAGGAGACACCATGCATCGTTCCCCGCTCGCCCACCTCGCCGGCGCCTGGCTGCTGGCCGCCGCGCTGCCCGCGTCCGCGCAAAACGCCACCAAGGCCGACGCCATCGCGCTGGTGGACAAGGCCGTGGCCACCATCCAGAAGAAAGGCATCGAGGAAGCCTGCAAGGACTTCGCCGATCCCAGGGCCGGCTTTATCCAGGGCGACCTGTATGTATTCGTGCAGGACGCGCAGATGATGATGGTGTGCCATGCCACCACGCCGCGCATGAACGGCAAGGACATGTCCCAGCTGAAGGACGCCGACGGCAAGCAGTTCGTGCAGCAGATGCGGGAAGTGGCCCAGTCAAAGAAACCCGGCTGGGTCGACTATGTCTGGGTCAATCCCGTCACCAAGGCGCTGGAAAACAAGACTTCCTATATCCGCCAGGCCGAGGATAAGTACACCGTCGGCGCCGGCATCTACAAGCCGAAGTAGATCAGGCTACGGCCACCAGGCGGTCCAGCTTGTCGCCTTCGGCCAGCAGGCTGGCGCTGTCCGAGTCGTGCACGATGCGGCCCCGGTCCAGCACGATGGCGCGCTGCGTCAGCGACAACGCCAGCCGCGCGTGCTGTTCCACCACGATCACCGACATGCCCTCCTCCCGCACCAGCTGGCGGATCACCTTCACCAGCTCCTGCACGATGATGGGCGCCAGGCCCTCCATCGGTTCGTCCAGCAGCAGGATGCGCGGATTGGTCATCAGTGCGCGCGCGATGGCCACCATCTGCTGCTCGCCGCCGGACAGCTGGTTGCCCATGTTGCTGCGGCGCTCGAACAGGCGCGGGAATAGCTGGTAGATCTTCTGCAGGTTCCACCGGCCGGAACGCGCCACCACCGTCAAATGCTCCTCCACCGTCAGCGAGGGGAACATATGCCGTTCCTGCGGCACCCAGCCCAGTCCCGCGCGGGAGCGCCGGTAGGTGGGCATGCGGGCGATGTCGGCGCCGGCCCAGCGGATGGCGCCGCCGTGCAGCCGCGTCAACCCCATCAGCGTCACCAGCAAGCTGGTTTTGCCTACCCCGTTGCGGCCCAGCAGGGCCAGGCTGTCGCCCTCGCTCAGGGCGAACGATACGTCTTCCAGCACGATGGATTCGCCGTAACCGGCAGTCACCTTGTCGAGCGCCAGCAATTCAGCCATGTTCGGCCTCCCCCAGATAAACTTCCTTGACGCGCGGGTCGGCCGCGATTTCCGCCGGCGTGCCCTCGGTCAGCACTTTGCCGCCCACCATGACCGTGATGCGGTCGGCGAAGCGGAACACCAGTCCCATGTCGTGTTCGATGAACAGCACCGTCACGTCGCGCGGCAGCTGGGCCAGCACCTCGAACAGTTCCTTGCTCTCCGCCTGCGGAATACCGGCGGCCGGCTCGTCCAGCAGCAGGATGCGCGGCTTGGTGGCCAGCGCCAGGGCGATCTCCACCAGGCGCTGCTTGCCGTAGGCCATGCTGCGCGTGACGCTGTTGGCCTGGTCGGCCAGCTTGAGCGTGACCAGCAAGGCCATGGCTTCGTCGATCACGTCGGTCAGGCTGGCCACCGTCTTGTGCCACACCGATTGCAGGCCGCGCCGCTCGCAGATCGCCAGCGCCACCGACTCCAGCACCGTCATGCCGGCGAACAGGGTGTTGAGCTGGAAGGTGCGCGTCATGCCGCGCTGCACCCGCTGGTGCTGCGGCAGCTGCGTAATGTCCTCGCCGCCCAGGTAGACCTTGCCGCCGCTGGGCATCAGGCCGCCCGTCAGCAGGTTGATGAAGGTGGTCTTGCCGGCGCCATTGGGGCCGATCAGCGCGTGGCGCGCGCCCGGCGCGAAGCTCAGGCTGACATCGCTGTTCGCGGCGAAGGCGCCCCAGCGCTTGCTCAGGCCTTCGGTGCGCAGCGTGATGTCGGCGTTCGCGCTCGTGCTCATGTTCGTCTCCATGCTCATGGCTGCTCCTTGCGTGTGAAACGGGCGGCCAGCTTCTCCAGCCCGCCCAGGATGCCGCCGCGCGCGAACAGCACGATGGCCACCAGCAGCAGGCCGATATAGAACTGCCAGTAGGCCGGATTGAGGCCGGAAATATAGTCTTGCGCCAGCATGAACACGGCGGCGCCGATCAGCGCGCCGTACAGGCGGCCGGTGCCGCCCAGCACCAGCATGATCAGCAATTCGGCCGAACGCGGGAAGCCCAGCGAGTCCAGGCCCACGAACTGTGTGGTCTGCGCCAGCAGCGCGCCGGCCAGGCCGGCCACGGTGGCGCCCAGCGTGAACACGGCCGCCAGCCGGCGGTTGACGTTGACGCCCAGCGCAGGCATGCGGCGCGCGCCCTCGCGGATGCCGATCAGGCTCAGGCCGAAGGGCGAGTTCACCACCCGGCGCAGCACCACGAACACGACGAACAGCACGGCCAGGCTGTAACAGAAAGCCACATTGCCGTTCAGGTCGAACTCGAACACGCCGAACAGTTTGCCGACCACCATGCCGGACAAGCCATCGACGCCGCCGGTGAGGAAGGAGGCTTTGTTGGCGGCTTCGAACAGCATCAGGCCGATGCCCAGGGTGACCATCAGGCGCGTCAGGTCCTGGCCGCGCACCACCAGGAAGGACATCACGAAGCCGGCCAGCCCCGCCACTGCGGCGCCGGCCAGCAGGCCGCTGAACGGTTCGCTCCAGCCGTGCACCGACAGCAGCCCGGCGGTGTAGGCGCCCAGCCCGAAGAAGGCGGCGTGGCCCAGCGAGACGATGCCCGCGTAGCCCAGCAGCAGATCGAGCGACAGCGCAAACAGGCCGACGATCATGATCTGGCTGATCAGCACCAGGTAGCCGGGGAAGGCGAAGTAGGCGGCCACCGGCAGCAGCCAGAAGGCGATTTCGAGCGCCTTCCAGCGGTCGTTGGGCAAGCGGAGCGTGGTCATATTTTTCGCACTCGGGTTCTGCGGATGCATGTTTTCCGCCTGTTCGGCGGCGGGCGCCGGTTTGACGGCGGCTTGGGAAAAGGCGTTCATGCTTTCCTCCGGATCAGGCCTGCGGGGAACAGGATCAGCAGCACCACCATCAGCCCATAGATGACGAAAGCGCCCACCTGCGGCACATAGTATTTTCCGGCCACGTCGAACACACCCAGGATCAGCGCCGCCAGCAGCGGCCCCTTGATGGTGCCGGCCCCGCCCACGGCCACCACCAGCAGGAAGTAGACCATGTATTTGAGCGGGAACGTCGGGTCCAGGCCCAGCACGTCGATGCCGAGCCCGCCGCCCAGGCCGGCCAGGCCGGAGCCCAGCGCGAAGGTCAGGCTGAACACCATGCCGACGTTGATGCCCAGGCCGGCGGAGGCGGTCTGGTTGTCCACTGCCGCGCGGATCTGCGCGCCGAAGCGGGTGCGTTCGATCAGCAGTCCCAGCGCCAGCGTGACCAGCACCACCACGCCGATCAAGAACAGGCGGTAGGCGCCCACTTCCAGCCCAAGCAGCGGCACCTGGCCGCGCAGCCATTCCGGCAAGCTTACCGGCTGCTGCGTGGGGCCGAACAGCCAGGTGGCGCCGGCCACCGACATGAAGGTCAGGCCGATGGAGAACAGCACCTGGTCCAGGTGGCTGGCCTGGTACAGGCGGCGGTACAGCAGCCGCTCCAGCACCAGCCCGGCCACGGCGGAGGCCAGGAAGGCCAGCGGCAGCGAGGCCAGGAAAGGCACGCCCAGGCGCGACAGCACGGTCACGCTGACATAGCCGCCCAGCATGGCGAAGGCGCCATGGGCCAGGTTTATGAAGTTCATCATGCCCATCGTGACCGACAGGCCGACGCTGATCAGGAACAGCAGGCTGCCGTAGGCGATGCCGTCAAATAGTACGCCGGCGAAGTTGGCTAGCATGTCTGCCTCCCGCCGAGGCATCCGCCGGGATATCCACTGAGGTATTCTTGATTCATCTTGTCTCCATGTGCGATTACCGCACTTATGATTGTTTATCGCACACTCAGTTTAGCAACGCCCTCTTGCGCAGGTCAACAAAAAAACGCCTATCGAATCCGCCGACTGCATTAGAATCACGCCATGCCCAAGACTACCAAACTCAATGCCGGCGAGCCGAGTCCCGAACTTGATCATCAGCCGGAGCCTCAGCGCGAGCCCACCATCTCCGAGCAGATCGACGCGCTCACCGATCCCAGCTTCATGACCTCGCTGGCGCGCGGCCTGGCCGTGCTGCAGGCCTTCAGCGATTCGCGCAAGCCGCAAACCATCGCCAACATCAGCCAGAAGACCGGCATTCCGCGCGCGGCCGTGCGGCGCTGCCTGCACACGCTGCGCGAACTGGGCTACGTGGATGCGGAGCTGAACAACTTCTCGCTGCGGCCCAAGGTGCTCACCCTGGGCTACTCCTACTTGTCGTCGACACCGCTGACCGTGTCGGCCCAGCCCTACCTGAACAGCATCAGCCGCACGCTGAACGAATCGAGCTCGCTGGCGGTGCTGGACGACGGCGAGGTGCTGTACGTGGCGCGCGCCGCCACCTCGCGCGTGATGTCGGTGGCGCTGAACACCGGCAGCCGCCTGCCAGCTTACTGCACTTCGCTGGGCCGCGTGATGCTGGCGCACCTGCCGCCCAAGGAACTGGACCAGTACCTGGCCACCACCCGCCTCAAGCCGATGACCGAGAACACGGTGGTGAACCAGAAGCGCCTGCGCGACATCCTGGCCGGCGTGCGCCAGGCCGGCTACGCCATCAACGACGAGGAGCTGGAACTGGGACTGCGTTCCATCGCCGTGCCGGTGCGCGGCGCCTCGGGCTCGGTGCTGGCGGCGCTCAACGTCGGCGCACAGGCGTCGCGCGTCAGCGTGCAGCAGCTGGAGCAGGAGTTCCTGCCGGTGCTGCTGCGCGGCGCCCAGGAACTCTCGATACTGCTGCCTTAGGCCGGTCAGAAATGGTGGCGCAGGCCGGCCATCACGCCGTTCTGCGTCATCCCCGCGCCCACGGTGCCGCCGGCATCCAGCGCCACGGCCGAAGTGCCGGAGTTCTTCATGCGGCCTATCGCGCCGTACACCGCGGTACGCTTGGACAGGAAGTAGGTCATGCGGCCCACCAGCATGCTCACGTCCGAGGCGCTGCGCTTGGTGTCGCGGCGCGCCACCTGGACGTCGAAGGTGGCCAGCGGCGTGACCGGGTAGCTCAAGCCCAGATAGTACAGGTCGGACTCGCTCAAGCCCGTGACTGCGCTCGTACTGCGGTCCACTACCCCGGCGCCGATCTTGGCCTGCCCCACTTTGAGGTAGCCGTTCACGGTGATGCGCTTGTCGCTGTTGCTGCTGCTGGTCAGGCCGGCGGCGGCGCCGGTGTTCCCGTACAGGATGTCGTACGACACGTTCAGGCCGTACTCCGGCACTTCGTAGCCGAACAGGCCGGTGACCTGGCGGCAAGCCTTGGAATTGCCGGCCACCTCGCCAGGGCAGTTGGTGGCTGCCGGCCCGCCGGCGGCGGACGCGTCGCGCCCGGTGCTGTAGGTGGCGCCCACCACGAAGTTGTTGAAGTTGCCCAGGTAGCCCACTGCGTTGTCGCTGCGCGCATTCGGCAGGTAGGCGTCAATGCTGCCGATGGCGAACAGGTTGGGCCCCAGCACGTCGGCCTTGATCATCGCCAGGTAGGTCATGTTGATCTGGCGGCCCAGCGTCACGGTGCCGAAGGCGCCCTTCAATCCCACCGAGGCCTGGCGGCCGAAGATGCGGTTGCCCTGCCCCATGGCGCCGGTGTCCAGCGACAACCCGGTCTCCAGCGTGAATACGGCCTGCAGGCCGCCGCCCAGGTCCTCGGTGCCGCGAAAGCCCACGCGCGACGGGAAGGAGCCGGTCAGCGACGGCATCTTGGTCATGTTGCCACCAGCGGCGTTGACGTTGGTGGTGTACACCAGGCCCGTATCCACCAGGCCGTACACCGTCACATTGCTTTGCGCCATGGCGGCGGATGCCCCCGCACCGGCCAGCAGCGCCGCAGCGCATCGGATTGCTTTCTTCATTCCAGTCTCCAGTATTGTTTTGGTTCTTACTCATGAATGTGCGATCACCGAACATTCGCTTGTTAATCGCACATATATTGGATACTATGGATCAGGCGATACACTGTCAACAACTACATCAAGGAGACCAGCATGACGATCAGCAAACTTGTACCAATTGCGACACTTGCCGCGGCCGCGTGGAGCGCCATGCCGCTGGCGCAAGCGCAGGACACCATCAAGGTGGGCGTGATCGCCGCCTTCTCCGGTCCCTTCGCCGATTACGGCAAGCAGATGGAGGGCGGCATCAAGGCGTACATGGCGCAGCACGGCGCCTCCGTCGCAGGCAAGAAGATCGAGATCATCCTCAAGGACACAACTGGCCCCGCACCCGAAGTCGCCAAGCGGCTGGCGCAGGAACTGGTGGTGCGCGACAAGGTGGACTTCCTGGCGGGCTTCGGCCTGACGCCCGAGGCGCTGGCCGTCGCGCCCATCGCCGAGCAGGCCAGGAAGCCGATGATCATCATGAACGCGGCCACTTCGGTGATCACCACCAAGTCCAACTATATCGCGCGCTTTTCGATGACGCTGCCGCAGATCTCCGCGCCGATGGCAACCTGGGCGGCGAAGAACGGCATCAGGAAAGTGGTCACGCTGGTGGCGGACTACGGCCCCGGCATCGACGCCGAGGCGGCCTTCAAGACTGAATTCGTGAAAAGCGGCGGCGCGGTGACGGAAGCGATCCGGGTGCCGCTGCGCAATCCGGAATTCGCGCCCTACATCCAGCGCATCAAGGACGCCAAGCCGGACGCCGTGTTCATCTTCGTGCCGGCCGGCGAGCAAAGCATCGCCTTCATGAAAGGCTACCGCGAGCGCGGCCTGGCGGCGGCCGGCATCAAGGTGATCGCCACCGGCGACCTGACCGACGACCACGTGTTGCCGGCGATGGGCGACGCCACGCTGGGCGTGATCACGACGTTCCACTACTCCGCTGCCCATAAGTCCCCCGAGAATGCGACCTTCCTGAAGAATTTCGCGTCCGCCAATCCGGATGGCGGAAGGCCCAACTTCATGGCCGTGGCGGCCTATGACGGCATGGCCGCGATCTATGAGGTGGCGCGCAAGCTGAACGGCAAGATCGAGGGGGACCAAGCCATGGCCATCCTGAAGAACATGCGCCTCAACAGCCCGCGCGGCCCGATCTCCATCGATCCGGCCACGCGCGACATCGTGCAGACGGTCTACGTGCGCAAGGTCGAAAAGGTCGGCAACGAGGTGTACAACATCGAGTTCGACCAATTCGCCAGCCAGAAGGACCCGGGCAAGTAAGGGCCGCGAGCGCGGGGCATGGCTCTCCGCGCCCGACGCCCCCTGTGTACGCCGGGTGCGCCGGGCGCGCCGGGGACGCTATTTGCAGCTGAAGTTCGCCGCATCCTCGATGCTGCCGCTGCCGCTGTACTTCGCCACCTGCGGATACGGGCATAGCGGCCGGGTGCGCGTGGCGGACCAGGACGCCGGCAGTTCGGTATTGGCACCGCCCGCATTGCCCGCACCGCGCACGCTGGCAAGCACCCGCTCCGGCGCCAGGCCCTTCTCGACCCAGTTGACCAGCGGCGTCAGCATGTCGAACTGGTCGGCCGCCGGGCCGCCGGAGCAGTGGTTCATGCCCGGCACCCGGAAGAAGCGCGCGAAGCCGGAGGCGTCGCCGCCATTCGCGGCGCGCAGATTGTCGTACCAGGCGGTGGTGTCGTCGCTGGAAAAGATCGCATCGCTGGTGCCGTGGTAGACCATCATCTTGGCGCCCCGGTTCTTGATGGTGCTGTAGTCGGCCAGGTGCGGCGGCAGCATGAAGGACAGCGCGCTTTCCGTGTAAGTGGCGTCGCTTGCGGCAACCTGCGCCAGCAGCGTGTCGATGTTGGCGCCCAGGGCGAACGCCGCGCCGTTGAAGGTGGCCGGGTCCGCCGGAGGCACTTTCCAGATCATCGCCACCGCGCCGGAGTCGAGCTGCAAAGGACTGAAGAACTTCCAGAACGCCCAGTTGCCGGCGCCCAGGCCGGCATCGTACGGGAAGCTGGAATAGAACTTGGTGCCGGTGCTGGTGACCGCACCCGAGAACAGCCGTCCGATTGCCGTCTTTTGCGCCGCGCTGAGGCAGCTGCCGTCGCGGCCCTGCGCGCCGCACACGGGCACGTCGCGCTCGAGGCTGAAGGCGGCCTGGCAGGCGCTTGTATCTTGCACCAGCCCGTCCGTGGCGCCGTCGAGCGCGTCGCACTTGCCCAGCACCGCATTCGACACCAGCGTGCGTTCGGCCGCCGTAAAGCCGGAGCCCAGGTCGCCCGGCGTGCTGGCCAGCGAGGCATAGGCCTGGCCGCCGGCGATGTTGGCGATGGCGGCCAACGGCAGGCGGAAGCCGGGATTGCCGACCAGGTAACCGTCGAACTGCTCGCCGTAGCGCGCCGCAGCCACCATGGTGTGGCGGCCGCCATTGGAACAGCCGCCGAAGTAGGAGCGGTCCGGCCCCTTGCCGTAAGCGGTCTGTATCACGCTCTTGGCCATCGGCGCCAGTTTGCCGGATGCCTGGTAGCCGTAATCCAGCCGGGCCTGCGGGTCGATTCCGAACAGCGGCGTGGCGGCGCCGTGGCCGGCGTCGGAACTGATCACGGCGAAGCCCTGGTTCAGCGCGTTGTCCAGCTGCCCGCCGCCGCCCACTTCGCCCAACGCCGTGACTACGGCGCCGTCAAGGCCGCCGTTGGCCTGGTAGAAGAAGCGGCCGTTCCAGTCCACCGGCAGCCGCATTTCAAAGCCGATCGCGTAGCCCTTGCCGTCCACAGGGCTGACGCGCCGGTGCATCGCACCCTTGACCAGGCAGTGCGCGGGCAACGGCTTGCCGGCTACCGTCAGCACGCCTGCCGCTACCGGCGCGGTGCTGGCGATGGACGTGTTGGGATAATTGATCTTGCCGGCCAAATCAGCGCAGGAGGCCAGCTTGGCGCCGCTGGCGGCGGTCAACTGCGGCAGCGTCACCGCGCCGCCGGGGGCGGCTCCGCCGCTGTGGCTGCCGCAGGCGCCCAAGGCGCCCAATGCCGCTGCCGCCAGGCCGAGCGCAGCCAGCGGCGCGCCCTTCGGCTTACGTCGTTCGATGGTCATGGCCGCTCTCCTCAGTTAGGGCTGACGTCGCGCAGCACGCCGATGGGCTCATTTACCAGCTTGCCGTTGATCTTCTTCACTTCGCGGATGTACATGTTCTGCACGATGTCGCGGGTGGCCGGGTCGATGCTGATCGGGCCGCGCGGACTGTCGCGCTTCATGCCGGACAGCGCCTGCATGGCCTTGTCGCCGCTGACGGCGCCGCCCAGCGCGCGGATGGTTTCGTAGATCATGCCCATGGTGTCGTACGCCGCCACGGTGACGAAGGTGGCAGGTGGACGGCCCGGATTGGCCGCAGCGTAGGCTTTCAGAAAGGCCTTGTTGGCCTCGTTGTCCAGCGTGGGGGCGTAGTTCAGCACCGTCACCGCGCCCAGCGCGCGGTCGCCCAGCGCCTCCAGCGTCGGCGTTTCGCTGGTCATGTCGCCCACGCCGAGGAACTTGATGCCGGCCTTGTCCAGGCCCTTGTCGCTGAAAGCCTTCAGCAGGCCGACACCGTCCTCCACGCCGGGTGCAAAGAAGAACAGCGCGTCCGGCTTTTCATCCTTGATGCGCTGGATGAAGGGCGAATAGTCGGGATTGGCCAGCGGTACGCGCGCCGTGCCCACCACCTTGCCGCCGCCCGCGCTGAAGGTCTTGCTGAAGCGCGCCTCGGCGTCCAGCCCGGTGCTGTAGTCGCTCACCAGGGTGTACACCTTGCCGATCTTGTTCTTGGCGGTCCATTCGCCGAACGGGCCGGTCATCTGGTGCATCGTCATGCTGGTGCGCAGCATGTAGGGCGACTTGGCTGTGATGCCGTTGGTGACGGCGTTCATCACGATCATCGGCATCTTGGCCTGGGTGGCGATGGGCGCCACCGCCAGGGCGCTCGGGGTCAGCGAAAAGCCGATCAGGAAGCTGACGCGGTCGCGCGTGATGAGCTCCTGCGCGGCCCGCTTGGAATGGTCGACGTTGGTACCGCCGTCGTCGCGGTAGATGATTTCGATCTTCTTGCCGGCCACCTTGTCGCCGTATTGCTGCATATAGGTCTTGATGCCGTCCTCGAACGGCTTGCCGGTGTTGGCGAATGGCCCGGTGAGCGCCGCGATGACGCCGATGCGGATGGTGTCCTGGGCTTGGGCCGGGCTGGCGGCCAGCATGGCCGTAAATACGGTAGCGAACGCAGTACTGAACGCGGTAGCGATTGCGGCGGTCTTCATCCTGTCTCCTCGATGGGTGGGGTTTTCGAAGTTTAGTTATGATTTATAATGATTATAGGCTATACGCATTTTCGCCACATTGCAAGCTTTTGGATGGCCGGCGTGCGGCATCTTTGCTAGAATCGGGGCATGACCAAGCAGCCCAACAAGAAACTCGACCTGATCGACGCCGTCCAGGAGGCGGCGGATCAGCCGCTGGACCAGAGCACCCTGTCCGGCCTGGTGGGCTATAACTGCCGGCGCGCCTACATCAACATCCTGCCGCTGTTTGAAAAGCGCATGGCGAAGTACCAGCTGCGGCCGGTGGATTTCAGTGTTCTGAGCCTGCTCAAGGCGAATCCCAACATCAACCAGAAGCGGCTATCGGATGCGGTGAACGTATCGCCGCCGAACCTGGCCATCCTGCTGGACAGGCTGCAGGAACGCGGCTTGCTGCTGCGCCAGCGCAGCCCCCTGGACCGGCGCTCGCAGACGCTGGCGCTGACGCCCGCAGGCCTGAGCATGTGCACCAGGGCGGAAAAGACCGCCAGCGAGCTGGAAGCGGACGCCACCTCCGCGCTCACCGACGACGAGCGCGCGCAGCTGATCCGCCTGCTGCAGAAGATCTACATGCAGTGATCTATTCCTGGACCTGCTGCAGCTTCTTGATGCGGTAGGACAGCTGCGGCCGCGTAATGCCCAGCATGCGCGCCGCCGCCGACAGGTTGCCGTCGGCCCGCTTCACCGCCGCCAGTATCAGCGTGCTTTCCAGGTGGTCCAGCGACCATGCCTGACCTTCTCCCTGCCCCTGCTGCGCCTGCTGGCGCAACATGGCCGGCAGCACATCGAGCAAGGCGCCGCCTGGCGCGGCCTCCGCCTCCGCCGTTGCGGGCGTGCCGTGGCTGGTCAGGCGCCCGGTCTGCGCCAGCGAGAAATAGGAGGTCTGCGCTTCCTCGCCGCTGGTGAACAGGTGCGGCAGGTCGATCGGACCATCCTCGTCAGCGTAGATGACGCCGCGCTCCACCAGGTTTTGCAGCTCGCGGATATTTCCCGGGAAGTGGTAGTTGAGCAGCGCGTCGACCGCGCGCGCGGTGAAGCCGGTTACGCGGCGCTGGTGTTTCTGGCCGTAGTGGCGCATGAAGTAGCCCATCAGCAGCGGGATGTCGTCGCGCCGCTCGCGCAGCGGCGGCAGGCGGATGGGGAACACGTTCAGGCGGAAGAACAGGTCTTCGCGGAAGCGGCCCAGGCGCACTTCCTCTCGCAGGTCGACATTGGTGGCCGCCACCAGCCGCACGTCCACCTTCACGCTGCGCACGCCGCCCACCCGTTCGATCTCCGCTTCCTGCAACGCGCGCAGCAGCTTGCCCTGCGCCACCAGGCTGAGCGTGCCGATCTCGTCCAGGAACAGCGTGCCGCCGGAGGCGCGCTCGAAGCGGCCGGGCCGCGACTGGGTGGCGCCGGTGAAAGCGCCCCGCTCCACGCCGAACAGCTCGGACTCGATCAGCGTTTCCGGGATCGCCGCGCAATTGACCGCCACGAAAGGCTGCTCCTTGCGGGAACCGATCTGGTGCAGCATGTAGGCGAACAGCTCCTTGCCCACGCCCGACTCACCGGTGAACAGCACCGTGGCGGCGGTGGGCGCCACCCGTTTGAGCATATGGCAGGCCGCGTTGAAGGCCGATGACACGCCCACCATCTCCTTTTCGCCGTAGGCGCGGCCATCGTCTCCCGGCAGCTCGGCCGCCTGCTGGTGCTGGCCCGGGCCGCCGTAGGCCGTGGTGCTGACAAACGGCTCCGCGTTCAGGAAGCGCAGGTCTTCCTCCACGTTAT
This sequence comes from Massilia sp. NBRC 108631, assembly GCF_059704565.1. Lineage (NCBI taxonomy): Bacteria > Pseudomonadati > Pseudomonadota > Betaproteobacteria > Burkholderiales > Oxalobacteraceae > Massilia > Massilia sp. NBRC 108631. The sequence continues at coordinate 21,182 of NZ_BAAKJE010000224.1, read as the reverse complement.
CCCATTCGTCGGCCGGCTTGCCGATCAGGCGGCAGTGCTTGTGGCCCATGGCGGTGCATTCGATCTCGCGGTAGACGGTCAGCCGCCCTATCATCGCGCTGGTGTAGCCGATGGCATAGCCGGTCTGCATCCAGCACGCCGGCGCGGTGCCGATGCCGAAATCGGCCATATGCACCTCGGCCTCGCTGGAGTGGTGCCACAGGAATTCGCCGTGGTAGGTGCCGCGCTCGAAGTCGAACTCGAAATGCACCGGTTCCACCTTCACCGCGCCTTCCAGCGAATGCATGCGCGGCCCGGCCGCGAACAGCGAGCCCGGTTCTGCGTCCGGCCAGCGCTCGCGCAGCAGTTGCGCATCGCGCGCGCCGGCCGAATAGCCCACCCGCGTCAGCAGGCCGCGCGTGCGCTCGGCGCCTATGCTCTCCAGCAGCTCGCGCCGCAGCGCGCCCAGCGAGGTGGTGTGCAGCAGCTGCATGCGCTGGCCGTTGAGCCAGATGCGGCCGTCGCCCGGCGAAAAGTGCAGGCTTTGCGTCAGGTCCTCCAGCGAGGGCGCCGCGCCGGCGCTCAGGTGCTGGCTGTCGCCGTGCTGCAGCATCTTGCCGGTGGCGCGCGACACCTCCGCCAGCGATACGCGATGGGGTTTGCTCATGTCTCCGCCTTCCTTGTCTTTCACCAAATCATACATCGGCAATCCTCTCATTTGATCATTTCATCAGTCGCCCGGAAGCCTCGTCCCATGCTGCGCCGCGCCATGCCGGGCCAGGGAATGGCGCCGTCCTCATAGCGAGCAGCGTGCGTATTGCGGCGCAGCGGCCAAACCTTGCGGCGCGCTGGCACGCAACTTGTAATAGCTAAGGCAAGAACGGCAAGCGGACCTGAATGCAACTTGTGTGCTCACCGGGCGCAAACAGGCCGACTTCCCCACCATCCATCAACAACAGGAGACAGCATGACTGACGCTAACGCGCTTTTGCGCCCCGCGGTCTGGCAGGACCGCATCTTCAACGGCGACTGGATCGCCGCCCACGGCGGCGTCCACACTTTCACCGAGCCGGCAACCGGCGAACAACTGGGCCGTGTCGGCCTGGCCAACGCCGGCGACGTGGCGCGCGCCGCCAGCCAGGCGCGCACCGCCCAGCCGGCATGGGGCGCCAGCGACTACAAGGAACGCGCCGCCATCTTCCGCCGCGCCGCCGCCGTGATCGCCGGACACCACGACGAACTGGCCACCTGGATCGTGCGCGAAACCGGCGCCATCCGCCCCAAGGCCGACCTGGAGCTGCGCGAAGCCGGCGCCCACCTGCAGGAAGCGGCCGCCATGCTGACCCAGCCCAAGGGCCAGCTGCTGGCCTCCGCCGCCGGCCAGATGAGCATTGCGCGGCGCATGCCGCACGGCGTGGTCGGCGTGATTTCGCCGTTCAACTTCCCGCTGATCCTGTCGATCCGTTCCATCGCGCCGGCCCTGGCCACCGGCAACGCCGTGGTGCACAAGCCCGATCTGCAAACGCCCATCAGCGGCGGCGTGCTGATTGCCCGGGTGTTCGAAGCGGCCGGCCTGCCCAAGGGCGTGCTGCAGGTGCTGCCCGGCGCCGCCGAGGCGGGCCAGGCCATGTGCAGCCATCCCGACATCGCCATGATCGCCTTCACCGGCTCGACCGCCGTGGGCCGCAGCATCGGCGAGCTGGCCGGGCGCAACCTGAAAAAGATGTCGCTGGAGCTGGGCGGCAAGAACTCGCTGATCGTGCTGGACGACGCCGATCCCGACATCGCCGCCGCCAACGTGGCCTGGGGCGCCTATCTGCACCAGGGCCAGATCTGCATGGCCGCCGGCCGCATCCTGCTCCAGCGCGGCATCGCCGACGCCGTGATCGAGCGCGTGCTGGCCAAGGCCAGGTCGCTGCCGGTGGGCGACCCGATGGGCGGCCAGGTGGCGCTCGGGCCCCTGATCAACGCGCGCCAGGTGCAGCGGCTGCACGCCATCGTCGAAGACAGCGTGGCGGCCGGCGCCACGCTGCTGGCCGGCGGCAGCTACGAGCGCCAGTTCTACCGGCCAACCGTGCTGGCCAACGTGCGGCCCGGCATGCGCTGCTTCGAGGAAGAGCTGTTCGGCCCGGTGGCCTCGGTCACCGCGTTCGACACAGACCAGGAAGCCATCGCGCTGGCGTCGGCCACCACCGGCTGCCTGGCGCTCGGCGTGATCTCGCCGTCGCTGGCGCGCGCCATGTTCATCGCCGACCGGGTACCGGCCGGCCACGTGCACATCAACGACCAGACCGTGCTGGCCGAGGCGCACGCGCCCTTCGGCGGCTGCGGCACTTCGGGCAACGGCGGCCGCCATGGCGGCACGTCCGACTGGGACGAGTTCACCCAGTGGCAGTGGATGACGGTGAAAACCGAAGCGCCGCGCTACCCGTTCTGAAGCGACAGACCACACCAACAAGGAGAGCATATGAAGTTACGCAACAAGACCATCGTCGTCACCGGCGCCGCTTCCGGCATCGGCGCCGAAGTGGCGCGCCTGGCGCGCTTCGAAGGCGCCACCGTGATCGGCATGGACCGCAACGAAGCCGGCCTCACGCTGGACGGATTTATCGCCGTCGACATGGCGTCGACCGCCAGCATCGATGCCGCCGCCGCCCAGCTGCCGCAGCGCGTGGACGCGCTGTGCAATATCGCCGGCGTGCCCGGCACCGCCGATCCAGCGCTGCTGGCGAAGGTCAACTACCTCGGCCTGCGCCACCTGACCGAAGCCGTGCTGCCGCGCATGCCGGCCGGCGGCGCTATCGTCAACGTGGCCTCCATTCTCGGCGCCGAGTGGCCGCAGCGGCTGGAACTGCACAAGCAGCTGGCCGCCGTGCAGGGCTACGCGGAGGGCCAGGCATGGCTGGACGCGCACCCGGTGCCGGCCGACACCTGCTACCAGTACTTCAAGGAGGCGCTGATCGTGTGGAGCGCCGCCCAGTCGCAGAAATGGTTCCTGGCCCATTCGGTGCGCATGAACTGCGTGGCGCCCGGCCCGGTGTTCACACCCATCCTGGGCGACTTCATAACCATGCTGGGCCAGGAGCGCGTGCAGCGCGACGCGCACCGCATGAAACGCCCGGCCTACGCGGACGAAGTGGCAGCCGCCATCGGCTTCCTGTGCAGCGACGACGCGCGCTGGATCAGCGGCGTGAACCTAGCGGTGGATGGCGGGCTGGCTTCGACCTTTATCTGATCCGTTGAGGATACGCCCGGCCGCGCGCCAGCGGCCATAAAAACAATAACCAGGAGACAACATGCACGCGAACAAACGGCACGCGACGACGCGCCTGAGCCCGACCCTGCTGGCACTGGCCGCGATGGCAGCCCTGCCGGTCCATGCCCACGAATTCGATACCGGCAATCCCGAATTCAAGGTCAGCTGGAACAACACCTTCAAATACAGCGCCGCCTACCGCCTGAAGGACGCCGACGCCGGCCTGCTGGCGGGCGGCTATCCATCGGCCGGGCCCGGCGACTTCACCGGCTACAACCTGGATGACGGCAACCAGAACTTCCGCAACAAGGGCATAGTCTCCAGCCGCATCGACTGGCTGTCCGAGTTCGACGCCGGCACCCGCACGCTGGGCATGCGCGTCAGCGCGGCCGGCTGGTACGACAGCGTCTACAACCGCAGCAACGGCAACGCTTCCCCTGCCAGCAACGCAGTCGCGCTGGCCGGCCAGGGCGGCAACAGCTTCGCCAAGGGGACCCGCCTGCTGCATGGCCGCAACGCCGAGCTGCTGGACGCCTTCGTCTTCGCCAAAGGTTCGCTGGGCGCACTGCCGGGCACCGTGCGGGTGGGCCGCCACACGCTGCAGTACGGCGAAAGCCTGTTCTTCGGGGCCAACGGCATCGCCAACGCGCAGGGGCCGGTGGACCTAGTCAAGCTGCTCAGTGTGCCGGGCGCACAGTTCAAGGAGATCCTGCGTCCGGTGAACCAGGTTTCCGGCCAGTTGCAGCTGCTGCCCAACGTCTCGCTGGGCGGTTATTACCAGTTCGAATGGCGCGCCACACAGATTCCGGGCGTGGGCAGCTACCTCAGCTCCTACGACGCGGCCGGCGCCGGCAGCACCGCCTTCCTGGTGGCGCCCACCGACAGCGGCGCGCCGGCCTTCCGCACCGTGCCGGACATGAAGGCGAAAAACGCCGGCCAGGGAGGCCTGCAGCTTAAGTACACCCCTGCCGGCTCGGACGTCGAATACGGCTTGTATGCCGCGCGCTACCACGACAAGACGCCATACTTCTACCTGGGCTTCGCCCCCGCGTTTCCGCCCGGCGCGCCGTCCACCGTGCAGGCGGTGTACGCGCAGGGCGTGCGCACCTTCGGCGCCAGCGCCAGCACCGTGCTGCTGGGCGCCAACGTCGCGGCCGAGATCTCGGTGCGCCGCAACTCGCCGCTAGTCAGCGATCCCACGCCCGATTTCCTGTCTCGCGCCGGCGTCGGCCAGCTCGCCGACAACCGCGGCAACCCGGCCTACGCGGTCGGCAACACGGCGCACATGAACCTGTCCGCCATCTACGTGATGCCGACCAATCCCTTCTTCCAGGGCGCGTCGCTGCTGGGCGAACTGGCGTGGAACCGCGCCACCAGCGTGGCTTTCCAGGGCTCGCTCGACCCCAACACCACGCGCGACGCCACCTCGGCCCGCGTGATCTTCGAACCGGCCTATTACCAGGTGATGGACGGGCTGGACATCTCGATCCCGATCGGCCTCGGCTACAACATCGACGGCCGCTCGCGCGCGGTGTTCAATTTCAACGGCGGCAGCTCGCACGGCGGCGACTTCAACATCGGCGTCAACGGCACCTACCGCCAGGACTGGAAGTTCGGCATCAGCTACGTGCGCTTCCTCGGCTCCAGCGGCACCTTCCTGAAGAACAATCCAGCCACCAACACGCCCGTCCTGAGCTACGCCCAGTCGCTGGCCGACCGCGACTACATCTCCTTCAACATCAAACGCGCATTCTAAGGAAAAGACCATGATGAAGACGACCCTGACTTTCGCAGCCGCCGCCCTGTCGCTAGCCTTCGCCTTGCCGCACGCCGGCGCCGCCGTTTCGCCGGAAGACGCGGCCAAGCTGCGCTCCACGCTCACGCCGCTGGGCGCCGAAAAGGCCGCCAACAAGGACGGCACCATCCCGGCCTGGGACGGTGCCTACGCCAAAGTGCCCGCCGGTTTCAAGGCCGGGGACTTCCGCGCAGATCCCTTCTCCGGCGAGAAGCCGACGCTGGCCATCACCGGCAACAACGTCGACCAGCACGCGGCCAGGCTGTCGGCCGCCACCGTGGCGCTGCTGAAGAAGTACCCCAACTACCGGCTCGACGTGTACCCGACCCACCGCACCGGCGGCGCACCGGGCTGGGTATATGACAACACGTTCAAGAACGCCACCCGCGCCAAGGCCATCGACGGCGGCTTCGGCGTGGAAGGCGCGTTCGGCGGCATTCCCTTTCCCATTCCGAAGACCGGCTACGAGGCGCTGATGAACCACCGCCTGGCCTGGACCGGCGAAACCACCGTGTTCCCGCTGCGGACCACCATTGTCACCCCGGACGGCAAGCGCGCCACCGCCACCGAGGCCGAGCAGACCATCATGCGGCCCTACTACTTCAAGGACGGCAGCCTGGAGAAGTTCGACGGCATCTACCAGATGGGCCGCCTGATCACGCGCGCGCCGGCCTCCAAAGCGGGCGAAGGCATCCTGGTCCATGACGGCATCAGCGAGGCGCAGCCGCGCGCCATCTGGCAGTACCTGGTGGGCCAGCGCCGCGTGCGGCGGGCGCCGTCGGTGTCCTACGACACACCGGACTCGGTCACCTCCGGCATCGGCCTGTTCGACGAAGCTTTCATGCTGTTCGGGCCGGTGGACCACCACGAGCTCAAGCTGATTGGCAAGAAGGAAATGTACATCCCGTACAACAACAACCGCGCCGCGTCGGCCAAGATCGGCGACCTGGTGGGACCGCAGTTCCTCAACCCGGACCTGGTGCGCTGGGAGCTGCACCGCGTATGGGAAGTGGAAGCGACGCTGGTCCCCGGCAAGCGCCACGTGGTGGCCAAGCGCCGCTACTACCTCGATGAGGACACCTGGCAGATCATCCTGGTCGACGGCTACGACGCGCAGGGCCAGATCTGGCGCGGCAACTACACACTGACGCTGCTGGCGCCGGACGTGCCGGCCGTAGTGGGCAACGTCATGTGGGGCACCTACAACGTGCAGACCGGCGCCTACCTGCTGAACGAGGCGTCCAATGAGCTGTCGTCGCAGTACAAAATGATCCCGCGCCTGCCGGCCAGCTACTTCGGCCCGGAAGAACTGGCCAATCAGGGCTCGCGCTAAATGGAGAGCGTTCGATGAACAGACTGACCCCATGCGCCGGCCACGCAACGATGGCCAAGGCTGCCGCCGCACCTCCGCCGGCACGAACAGCGTCGGCAGCGCTGGCGGCGTGCACCGCGCTGGTGCTGGCACTGGCGCTGGCGCCGTTCGCCCGCGCAGATGACGCGCACGCCGCCAGCGCCGGCGGCCGGGTGCCGGCGGCTGCCGCCGGAGCAGCCGGAACGGCAGCCACTGCCGTTACGGCGGCGCTGCGGCAGCCGGCCCCGGTCACGCCCAAGGCGCTGCATGCGGCGATGCTGACGGTGGGCGTTGCCGGCCATCGAATCGTGGCGGCCGGCGAACGCGGCACCATCCTGTATTCGGATGACGCCGGCTCCACGTGGCGCCAGGCGAGCGTGCCGGTCAGCGTCAGCCTGACGGCGCTGCAGTTCGTCGACGCCAAGCGCGGCTGGGCCGTCGGCCACCAGGGCGTGGTCCTGCACAGCACTGACGGCGGCGCCACCTGGAGCAAGCAGCTGGACGGCATCCAGGCCGCCCAGCTGGCGCTGCGTGCGGCTGCTGAAGCTACGGGGCCGGATCAGGCGCGCGTCCGGGCAGACGCCCAGCGCCTGGTCGATGACGGTCCCGACAAGCCCTTCCTCGACGTCCACTTCGACGGCCCGCGCCACGGCTACGCGCTGGGCGCCTACAACCTGCTGTTCAGAACCGCCGACGGCGGCGCCACCTGGCAGCCATGGCAGGGCCGAACCGCCAATCCGAAGGGCTTGCACCTGTACGGCATGCGCGCCGCCGGCGGCGCGCTCTACATCGCCGGAGAACAAGGCCTGCTGCTGCGCTCGACCGACCAGGGCGCCAGCTTCAGCGCGCTCGCCACGCCCTACAAGGGCAGCTACTTCGGACTGCTGGCAGCACGGGGCGGTGCGCTGATTGCCTTCGGCCTGCGCGGCAACGCCTTCCGGACCGAAGACCAGGGCGCCAGCTGGAGCAAGGTGGAAACCGGCGTCCAGGCCGCGCTGGCCGGGGGCGCCGAGCTGGCGGACGGCACACTGGTGCTGGTCAGCCAGGGCGGCGACGTCCTGCTCAGCCGGGACCAGGGCCGCAGCTTCGCCCCGCAAGCCGGCCCCGCGCTGCCGCCGGCCCTGCCGCTGGCGGCCGTGGCGCAGGCGCCCGGCGGCGCCCTGGTGCTGGCCGGCCTGCGCGGCTTGCGCCGCGTCGACATCCCGTCCGCATCGGCGCCGGCGCTCCCGCGCTAGCGCCTCCCCCATACCAACACGGTTGAATCATCATGCACACAGATCAAGATTTGCAACAACAGCCGGTGGTGAAACGGCTGCAGGACTTCGACACGGCCTCGGGCAAGCTGGGCGAACGCGCACTGTTCAACTACCGGCCGCTGGTCATCCTGCTATGCCTGCTCGCGACCATCATGCTCGGCTACCAGGCCACCCGCATCAAGCTCAATGCCAGCTTCGAGAAGATGATCCCCAGCGCCCATCCCTACGTGCTGAACTACCTGGCCAACAAGTCTGACCTGAACGGCCTGGGCAACTCGGTGCGCATCGCCGTGGCAACGGGCAGCGGCAGCATCTACGAGCGCAGCTACATGGACACCCTGCAGCGCCTGAACGATGAACTGTTCCTGTTGCCGGGCGTGGACCGGCCCTTCATGAAGTCGCTCTGGACGCCCAGCACGCGCTGGGCCTCCGTTACCGAGGATGGCCTGGACGGCGGCACCGTCATCCCGGACGGCTACGATGGCTCACACGAGAGCCTGGCCCAGCTGCGCGCCAATGTGGCCCGCTCCGGCGAAATCGGCCAGCTGGTAGCGGCCGACTTCAAGTCCAGCATCGTCTTCGTGCCGCTGCTGGAAAAGAACCCGCAGACCGGCCAGGCGCTCGACTACGGCAACCTGTCGGCGCGGCTGGAACAGATCCGCGCCAGGTACGAGCAGGAAGGCGTGCGCATCCACATCACCGGCTTCGCCAAGATCGTCGGCGACCTGATCGACGGCCTGCAGCAGGTGCTGCTGTTCTTCCTGCTGGCCATCGCCATCGCGGGCGCGGTGCTGTTCTGGTACACACGCTGCTGGCGCAGCACTTCGCTGGTGGTGGCGTGTTCGCTGGTGGCCGTGCTGTGGCAGTGCGGCCTGCTGGCAACGCTGGGCTACGAACTCGATCCCTACTCGGTGCTGGTGCCCTTCCTGGTGTTCGCCATCGGCATGAGCCACGGCGCCCAGAAAATGAACGGCATCATGCAGGACGTAGGGCGCGGCACCCATAAGGTAGTGGCCGCGCGCTACACCTTCCGGCGCCTGTTCGCGGCCGGTTTCACCGCGCTGCTGTGCGATGCGGTCGGCTTCGCGGTGCTGGTCAGCATCCAGATCAAGGTGATCCAGGACCTGGCCATCGTCGCCAGCATTGGCGTGGCGGTGCTGATCTTTACCAACCTGGTGCTGCTGCCCGTGCTGCTATCCTACACCGGCGTCAGCGCCAGCGCCGCCGTGCGCAGCCTGCAGGCCGACAGCGCCGGCACCGACGGCGCCTCCCAGCCCTGGCTGTGGACCTTCCTGGACCGCTTCACAAGGCGCCGCTGGGCCGCCATCACGGTGGCCGCGAGCGTCCTGCTGGGCGCCCTGGGCTACCTGTACAGCCTGAACCTGCAGGTCGGCGACCTCGATCCAGGCGCACCCGAACTGCGCGCCGACTCCCGCTACAACCGCGACAACGGCTTCATGGTCGCCAACTACGCGGCCAGCTCGGACATCCTGGTGGTGATGGTCAAGACCGCGCCCGACCAATGCACCCGCTACGACACGCTGGCCAGCGTCGACACCCTGGCGTGGCAACTGGAGCAGTTGCCCGGCGTGGACTCGACCAATTCGATGGCGGCGCTGAGCAAGCTTGCCACCACCGGCTATAACGAGGGCAGCTTCAAGTGGTTCGACCTGATCCCCAACGCCGGCGCGCTGGGTGCGGTGCAGACGCGGGCCCCGCGCGAACTGTTCAACCAGGGCTGTTCGCTGCTGTCACTGTATGTTTACCTGAAGGACCACAAGGCCGCCACGCTAAGCCGCGTGGTAGACGCGGTGGAAGCTTTCAGCGCCGCCAACCACACGCCGGAAGTACAGTTCCAGCTCGCTGCCGGCAGCGCGGGTATCGAAGCGGCCACCAACATCGTCGTCAAGAAAGCCATGCGCGACATGCTGTTCTGGGTCTACGGCGCGGTGATCCTGCTGTGCTACGCCACCTTCCGCGACTGGCGCGCGGTGGCGGTGGCCATCCTCCCGCTGGTGCTCACTTCCATCCTGTGCGAAGTGCTGATGGTGGTGCTGGGCCTGGGCGTCAAGGTCGCCACCCTGCCGGTGATTGCGCTCGGCGTCGGTATCGGCGTGGACTACGCGCTCTACGTGCTGAGCGTGATGCTGACCCGCATGCGCGCCGGCGCCAGCCTGTCCAGCGCCTACCTGCATGCGCTGCATTTCACCGGGCGCGTAGTGATCCTGACCGGCGTGACGCTGGCGGTGGCGGTCGCCACCTGGCTGTTCTCGCCCATCAAGTTCCAGGCCGACATGGGCATCCTGCTGGCCTTCATGTTCCTGTGGAATATGGTGGGCGCGCTGGTGCTGGTACCGGCGCTGGCCTACTTCCTGATGCCGCAGAAGGCCGCGCAACATGCCGGGGCCTCGCCACAGGCAGCGCAGGATGAAGCGCCGGCGCCGGAGCAGCAAGCCAGCGTGGCCGGGGTCCACTAAGCCCATGCGCGCTTTCGACATGAGCATAGGTTCCCGCCTGCGCCTGGGCTTCGGCCTGATCCTGGCACTGCTGGTTGCCGTGGTGGCGCTCGGCGTGGGCCACATGGCGCAGATGCAGCGCCGCACCGACCAGATCACCCTGGTCGGCAACGTCAAGACCCGGCTCGCCACGCAAATGCGCGACACCGTGTACGAGCGCATGATCGCATTGCGCAATATGGCGCTGATCGGTTCCCTGTCCTACCTGCAGCCGGAAGCCGAACGGGTGCAGGACCAGGGCAGGCGCTACGCAGCCGCCGAAGCGCAGTTGCGCGGGCTGCTGGCCGCCACGGCGACGCCGGAGGAAACCGCACTGCTGGCGCAGATAAGCCAGCACAATGCGGCAGCACGCACGCCGATCTTGCAAGCCGTGGACCTCGCCATGGCAAGCGAGTCCGACCGCATCTACACCGTGCTGGTGGAACGCCTGCTGCCGGTCCAGTCACGCTGGATGGCGGCGCTGGAACAGCTGGTGGCGCTGGAGGCCCGCCAGAACGAGCAGGCAGCTTCCCAGAGCCGGTCCTCCGACGCCATGGCGCGGTCCTGGATGCTGGGCCTGGGCCTTGGCGCCCTGCTGCTGGGCGGCCTGCTGTGCTGGCGGCTTACGCGCGGCATCCTCGCTCAGCTGGGCGGCGAACCCGCTTATGCGGTCAGCATCGCCGGCCGCACCGCCGCCGGCGACCTGGCGGGCGGCGTTGTGCTGCGCGGCGGCGACGCATCCAGCCTGCTGTTCGCCATGCACACCATGCGCACCGAACTGGCTGCCATGGTCGGCAAGGTGCGCCAGGGCGCCGACCACATCGCCGGCGCGGCGGACGATATCGCCGGCGGCCACCAGGACCTGGCCCGCCGCAGCGATGGCCAGCGCGCGTCGCTGCGCGCCACTGCCGGTTGCGTGGAACAGCTGGCCGTGGCCGTGCGCGACAATGCCGGCCATGCCCGGCAAGCCACCGCGCTTGCCGCCAGCGCCACCACAGTAGCCGGGGACGGCGGCCAGGCTGCGGCAGAGGTGATACGCACCATGGACTCGATCACCGCTTCGGCGCGCCGCATCGGCGAAATCGTCGGCGTCATCGACGGGATCGCCTTCCAGACCAACATCCTGGCCCTGAACGCGGCGGTGGAAGCGGCGCGTGCGGGCGAACACGGACGCGGCTTCGCCGTCGTAGCCGCCGAGGTGCGCAGCCTGGCCCAGCGTTCCGCCACCGCCGCGCGCGAAATCCGCACGCTGATTGAACACTCCGTGGCACAGGTCGAAGCGGGCAACCGGCTGGTGGCGCGCGCTGGCGCCACCATGGCGGAGGTTGTAGGCAGCGTGCGGCAGGTGAGCGCCATCATCGGCCGCATCGCGACGGTCAGCACCCGGCAGCAGGCAGGCATCGAGCAGGCCGGCGCCGCCCTGCTGGCAATGGAGCGGGCCACGCTGCGCAACGCTGAACTGGTCGAGCATGCCACCGGCGCCGCCGCCGGCATGCGCAGCCAGGCGGCCGAACTGGCGCAGCTGGTACGCGCCTTCAAACTGGACGACACGCGCGCCCGGTCACACCACCTACTCCCCCACCAAAAGGACGCCTATCATGCCCGCGATAATACCTGACATTTTGCTGTACTCCGCAGCAGCCCTGGGCTTGGCGGCCGCCCTGCTGTGGCGCCGCAGACGCCGCATTGCAAGCGCCGCCGATGCTCCGTCCGCGCCGGCGCCAGCCGCCGCAGGGCCCAACGCAGCACCGCATGCGACCCGGACGGCTGCCGTGCCCGCGCCTGGATCGTTGCGCAGCACTACTCTGGGCGACGTGCTGGGCTTTGACGACCGCCACCAGACCCACGCCTGGCTCGGCCTTCCGTATGCGCAGCCGCCGGTTGGCCCGCTGCGCTGGAAGGCGCCTCGTCCACCGGGGCGGTGGAGCGGCGTGCGTGAGGCGCTGGCGTTCAGTCAGCCCGCCGTGCAACTGGGCGGCATCACGCTGGAGCTGCCGCCCGCGCAATGGGGCCGCTTGGCCGGTTCGGAAGATTGCCTGACGCTGAACGTGTTTGCCCCGCGGATGACGGCCGCCGAGGCGCAAGCGGCCGCGTTGCCGGTGATGTTCTGGATCCACGGCGGCGCCAACTCGGCCGGCACCGCCGCCACCTATACCACGCTGCGCAACCTGGCCGGCCAGGACCGTATGATTGTGGTGTCGGCCAACTACCGCCTCGGCATTCTCGGCTGGTTCAGCCTGGAGGAACTGGCCCAGGACGGCGACACCGGCGCTGACCGCTCGGGCAACTTCGGCACGCTGGACCTGATCGCCGCGCTGCAATGGGTGCGCAGCAACATCGCGGCCTTCGGCGGCGACCCGCGAAACGTCACGGTGTTCGGCGAATCGGCCGGCGGCCTGAACACCTACACCATGCTGGCCAGCCCGCTGGCCACGGGCCTGTTCCAGCGCGCCATCCTGCAGTCGCCGCTGACAGCCAGCTACACCATGGCGCAGGCGCGCAACTACGCTGAAGAAGGCCCGGAAGGCGCGCCGCCCGGCCACGCCCTCAGTTCGCGCGAACTGCTGTGCGCATGGCTGCAGCGCGACGGCCGTGCAGCCGACCGCGCCGCCGCCAAGGCGCTGATTGCCTCCATGCCGGCCGCCGACATCGCGGCCTACGTGCGAGGCCTGTCGCCGGAGGCACTGCTGGCCCCTGTCAAGCCGGGTTCACTGAGCTTCTACGATGCGCCCTGCGTGCTGCAGGACGGCCACGTGCTGCCGGCCATGCCGCTGCCCGAGGTGTTCACCGACCGCCGCCGCTACAACGCGGTGCCGGTCATCATCGGCACCAACCGGGACGAATACAAGCTCTTCATGTCCAACAACCCGGACTACGTGCGCAAGGTGTTCGGCACTATCCCCCTGATGCGCGACCGCGTCCGCTACCAGCGCCACGCCGCTTATATGTCGGCCCTGTGGCAGGCTGCGGGCGCGCTGGAGCCGGCCAACGCCATGCTGGCCTCAGGCCATCGCGACGTCTGGGTCTACCGCTTCGACTGGGACGAACAGCCGGCCATACCGCTGATAGCGCCACGCGTGCTGCTGGGCGCGGCGCACGTGCTGGACGTGGCCTTCGTGTTCCGCGACCTGGACGGCGAGTTCGATCCCTTCCGCTCCTTCACGGGCGCCAACCTGCCGGGCCGCAAGGAGGTCTCGGACGCCATGGCCGGCTACTGGACCGGCTTCGCCCGCCACGGCCGGCCCGGGCGCGGCCCCGGCGGCATGCTGGCCGACTGGTGGCGCTGGAGCGAGGACACCTCCCAGCCGCGCCTGATGGTGTTCGACACCAGCGCCGGCGGCGGCAGCCGCATGGTGGTGCACGAGAACAGCCGGGCCGCACTCAAGGCGGCGCTGGCGCAGGACCCGGCGCTGGACGGCAATCCGCGCGAACGCTGCGAGCTGTTTGGCCGCATGTTCCTGTGGTCCATCTTCGGCGGCCAGGAGGCGCCGCAGGCGCTGGCCGCCTATGCCCTGGCGCACGGCTATGCCGGTCCCACCGAGCAGCTGCGCCCCGGCTACTGGCCATGAGCGCGCACACCAAACCCGGCTTTTTCCGCAGTGTCGAAGACCTGTGGATGCTGGACGGCCTGCGCACACCCATGGCCGACTACTGCGGCGCCTTCAGCCACGTGTCGCCCACCGATCTTGGCCTCGAGGCCGCGCGCGCGGTGCTGCGCCGCAGCGGCGTGCCGGCCGCCGACCGCGGCGGCGGCCATCATCGCTTCCGGGCTGGAGCACCTGGAATGGCGTCCGTCAAAGCACAATGGCGCTCAATGAGCGCAACAGCACCCGCAGCTGCGCATGCAGCTCGCTGCGCTGGTCCACGCCCAGCTCGGCCAGCATGGCCTGCTCCAGCTGCGCCACGGCGGCGTGCCCCTGGCGCAGCAAGGCGCTGCCCTCGTCGCTCAAGCGCAAATGGATGATGCGGCCATGGTGGGCGTCCGCCTGGCGCACGATCCAGCCGCGCGCCTCCATCGCCTTCACCATCTCGTTGGCCGACTGCGGCGAGATCATGGAACGCTCGGCCAGCTGCGCGTTCGACAGCTGCTTCTGGGTGTCCAGCACCGACAGCGCCGTGTACTGGGCGGCGCTCAGTCCCAGCAGCCCCAGGCTGTCGCGCAGGCGGCGGCTCAGCACGTGGTCGATGCGGCCGATCAGGTAGGCGATGCCGGTGGGTTTGCCGGGCGCGGCGGGCTGGTCATTTTTCATGGTCTTCAACAAGTTCAAACAGCGTTCAAGAAAGCGCTTGCATTCCAGGCCAAGCAGAATATATTATAAGTCACGTATCAGGCAACCTGATATTAACCTACCATAAGAGAGTATGAGATGAGCCAATATGAGAACCGCTGGAGCACCGTCAAAGTCGAAGTCGCCGCCGGCATCGGCTGGGTGACGCTGAACCGTCCGGAGAAGCGCAACGCCATGAGCCCGACGCTGAACCGCGAAATGATCGACGTGCTGGAGACCCTGGAGCTGGACCCGGAGATGCAGGTGCTGGTGCTGACCGGCGCCGGCGACAGCTGGACCGCCGGCATGGACCTGAAGGAGTATTTCCGCGAGAACGACGGCAAGCCGGAGATATTCCAGGAAAAGCTGCGCCGCGACTGCTCGCAGTGGCAATGGAAACTGCTGCGCATGTACAGCAAGCCGACCATCGCCATGGTCAACGGCTGGTGCTTCGGCGGCGCCTTCTCGCCGCTGGTGGCCTGCGACCTGGCCATCTCCGCCGACGACGCGGTGTACGGCCTGTCCGAGATCAACTGGGGCATCCCGCCGGGCAACCTGGTCAGCAAGGCCGTCGCCGACACCATGGGCCACCGCCAGGCGCTACACTACATCATGACCGGCGACACCTTCACCGGCAAGGAGGCCGCCGCCATGGGGCTGGTTAACAAGAGCGTGCCGCTGGCCGAGCTGCGCGCCGCCACCATCGAGCTGGCGGAGAAGCTGCTGGCCAAGTCGCCGACGGTGCTGCGCATCGCCAAGCACGGTTTCAAGCGCTGCCGCGAACTGACGTGGGAGCAGAACGAGGACTATCTGTATGCCAAGGTTGACCAGTCCAACTACCGCGATCCGGAAAAAGGCCGCGCCCAGGGCCTCAAGCAGTTCCTGGACGACAAGACCATCAAGCCGGGCCTGCAAACCTACAAGCGCGCATAAGACGCACAGCAGCCCCCGCCCACACAACACAAAGGAGATACGCCATGCTTGAAGCACGCTTGCTGATTGGAGGCCTGGAGCAGGCCGCATCCAACGGCGCCACCTGCCAGCGCCTGAACCCCGCCACCGGCGACACCGCCTCGGTGGCCGCCGCCGCCACCCTGGAAGACGCCGACGCCGCCGTGGCTGCGGCGCAGGCGGCCTTCCCCGGCTGGTCCGCCACCGCGCCGGGCGAGCGGCGCCGCCTGCTGCTCAAGGCGGCCGACTGCCTGGAAGCGCGCGGCCCTGAATTCATCGCGGCCGGCGTGGCCGAAGCAGGCGGCGTGCCGGGCTGGTACGGCTTCAACGTGATGCTGGCGGCCGGCATGCTGCGCGAAGCGGCCTCGCTGACCACCCAGATCGCCGGCGAAGTGATTCCCTCCGACGTGCCGGGCCTGATGGCCATGGGCGTGCGCCAGGCCTGCGGCGTGGTACTGGGCATCGCGCCGTGGAACGCGCCGGTCATCCTCGGTACGCGCGCCATCGCCACCCCGCTCGCCTGCGGCAACACGGTGGTGCTGAAATCGTCCGAAGTG
Organism: Massilia sp. NBRC 108631; assembly: GCF_059704565.1. Taxonomy (NCBI): domain Bacteria; kingdom Pseudomonadati; phylum Pseudomonadota; class Betaproteobacteria; order Burkholderiales; family Oxalobacteraceae; genus Massilia; species Massilia sp. NBRC 108631. The sequence goes on along the minus strand of NZ_BAAKJE010000224.1, from coordinate 5,274 downwards.
TGCCCTGCCCTGCACCGCCTGATCGGCGCCGTGTTCGAGGACGCAGGCTTCCCGGCCGGCGTGGTCAACGTCATCAGCAATGCGCCGCAGGACGCCGCCGCCGTGGTGGCGCGCCTGATCGCCCATCCGGCCGTCAAGCGCATCAACTTCACCGGTTCAACCAAGGTCGGGCGCATCATCGCCCAACAGGCGGCGCAGCAGCTGAAACCGGTGGTGCTGGAACTGGGCGGCAAGAACCCGCTGCTGGTGCTGGACGACGCCGACCTCGACGAGGCGGTGCAGGCGGCCGCCTTCGGCGCCTTCTTCAACCAGGGCCAGATCTGCATGTCGACCGACCGCATCATCGTCGACCGCAAGGTGGCCGACGCCTTCGTCGACAAGCTGCGCGCCAAGACCGCCGGCCTGCGCGCCGGCAAGCCGGGGCAGGAAGGCGCGGTCCTGGGCGGCATGGTCGATGCCGGCGCGGCGGCCCGCGTGGCGGCCATGGTGGCCGATGCCCTGGCCAAAGGCGCCACGCTGGTATGCGGCGCCGCCGCCAGCGACGGCAACGTGCTGCAGCCTGCCATCATCGACCACATCACGCCGGACATGGCGGTGTACCAGGAAGAATCGTTCGGCCCCATTGTCGGCATCATCCGGGTCGGCGGCGACGAGGCGGCGCTGGCCGAAGCCAACGCCAGCGAATACGGCCTGTCGGCGGCCATCTTCAGCCGCAACATCCCGCGCGCGCTGGCACTGGCGCGCCGCGTCGAATCTGGCATCTGCCATATCAACAGTTCCACCGTGGCCGACGAGGCGCAAATGCCGTTCGGCGGCGTCAAGGCCAGCGGCTACGGGCGTTTCGGCGGCAAGGCCGGCATCGCCGAATTCACCGACCTGCGCTGGATCACCATCCAGAGCGGCCACCGCCACTACCCGGTGTAATGGGGGACATGCCATGACGCAGTCCTTCCCTGTCGCCGCCGTTGCCGCCGCCACCGCCGAGCTGGACCTGTCGCGCTACCGCCCGGTGCGCGTCGGCAGCGCGCCGGTGCGGATCGAAGCCGGTCCGCATGGCGTCTGGCGCCTGGCGTCGCAGGAGCCGCTGGGGGCCTACCCGGACCGCATCACCGACTGCCTGGTGCGTGGCGCCGGACAGCACCCCGAGCGGACGCTGGCCGCGCAGCGCGGCCCGGACGGCGCCTGGCGCCACATCAGCTACCGGCAGATGCTGGAACAGGCGCGCGCGGTCGGCCAGGCCCTGCTCGACCGCGGCCTGTCGGCCGAGCGCCCGCTGATGATCTGGTCCGGCAACGACCTGGCACACCTGCAACTGGCGCTGGGAGCGCTGTACGCCGGCATACCGTATTGCCCGGTGTCGCCGGCCGCTTCGCTGCAAGGCTCCGATTACACCAAGCTGGCCCACTTCGTGCACCACCTGACGCCCGGCATGATCTACGCCACCGACGCCGGCGCCTGCGCCGCCGCGCTGGCCGCCACGGTGCCGGACGGCGTCGAGATTGTCGCCGGACATGGCGACGCTGGCCGTCCCAGCACGCCGCTGGCCAGCCTGCTGGCGACGGCTCCGGGCACGGTGGACGCGGCCAACGCCGCCACCGGCCCGGATAGCATCGCCAAATTCCTGTTCACTTCCGGCTCGACCAAGCTGCCCAAGGCCGTCACCACCACCCAGCGCATGCTGTGCGCCAACCAGCAGATGCTGCTGCAAAGCTTCCCGGCCTTCGGCGACAGGCCGCCGGTGCTGCTGGACTGGCTGCCGTGGAGCCACACCTTCGGCGGCAGCCACAACGTGGGCATCGCGCTGTACAACGGCGGCAGCTACTACATCGACGACGGCAAACCCACCCCGCGCGATTTCGCCACCACGGTGCGCAATCTGAAGGATATCGCGCCAACGGTGTTCTTCAACGTGCCCAAGGGCTGGGAGCTGCTCACCGCCGCGCTGCGCGACGATGCGGCGCTGTGCCGCCACTTTTTCTCGCAGATGGAACTGTTCTTCTTCGCCGGCGCCGGCCTGTCGCAGGCGGCGTGGGATGCGCTGGAGCAGGTCAGCGAGCAGCAGTGCGGCCAGCGCATCCGCATCATGGCCGGCCTGGGCATGACGGAAACGGCGCCCTCCTGCACCTTCACCACCGGTCCGGTGATGATGGCGGGCTACGTCGGCCTGCCGGCGCCGGCCTGCGAAGTCAAGCTGGCGCCGCTGGACGGCAAGTACGAGGCGCGCTTCCGAGGCCCGCACGTGATGCCCGGCTACTGGCGCGCGCCTGAAGCCACCGCCGCCGCCTTCGATGAGGAGGGCTACTACTGCAGCGGCGACGCGGTGCGCTTCGTCGATCCGGACCTGCCGGAACTGGGATTGATGTTCGACGGCCGCATCGCCGAGGACTTCAAGCTCAGCAGCGGCACCTTTGTCAGCGTGGGGCCGCTGCGGGCGCGCGTGATCAGCGCCGGCGCACCCTACATCCAGGACGTGGTGGTGGCCGGCATCGACCGCGACAGCATAGGCTTGCTGGTGTTCCCGCGCCTGGACCAGTGCCTGGCGCTGTCCGGCCTGGGGGCGGAGGCCGACGCCGCCGCTATTCTGTCCAGCGCGGCCGTGCGCCGCCACTTCCAGCAGTTGCTGGCGCAGCTAAACGCCAAGGCCACCGGTTCGGCCTCGCGCATCGAGCGCATACTGCTGCTGGAGGAAGCGCCGTCCGTGGCGGCCGGCGAGCAGACCGACAAGGGCTCGATCAACCAGCGCGTCGTGCTGAGCCGCCGCGCGGCGCTGGTGGAGGCCCTGTATGCCGGCGGCCATACTGTGCTGAGCGCTGGCTAGCGGCGGCCTGCCGGCGGGGGCTCACCGGTCCGGTGCGGCGCCCGGCTGGGACTGGACGCCGTCCGCGTTCCTGGCGGCGCTGAACTGCGCTGGCTCGCACGCGGCCAGTTCCAGCGCAATGGCCAGCACGTTGTCCATGGTGGCCACATGCAGCTGGAACCATTCCATCAGCAGCCCCAGCGCTCTGCGCGCAGCCGCCGGATCGCGCGGGTCGACGTGATGCAGGGCGGCCAGCACGCGCGCATGCTGTTCGCGGTGCGCCTGGATGCCAGGAAACGCGATCTCCTCCATCAGCGCATCCTCGGCGCGGAAATCGGCCTCGATCTCGTCTACCAGCGCCGGCAGCCCGGCTTCCAGCTCGCCGTCGCTGCCTGCCGTCATCTGTACAACGCGCCCGGCCAGGGCCAGGTGGGCGGTGTCGATGGCGGGCTGGCCCAGCACCGGAACAGACGGCAAGATCTTTGTTGTCATTTAAGCCCCTTCGCTCTCAGGTTGTGGATGGCCACGTCCTCAGCGCAGCACCAGCACCGGGATCTCGCTGTGGGCTAGCACTTTCTGGGTTTCGCTGCCCAACAGCAATCCCTTGATGCCATGCCGGCCATGCGTGGCAATGCAGATCAGGTCGCAGCCCCGGTCGCGGGCGGTCCGCACGATCGCCTCGTGCGGCTGCGCGGCCTGCACCACAAGACTCTCGCAGGGTACGCCCTGCTCGCGCGCCGCCTTGCAGACATCGTCGAGCAGCGCGCGCGCGTGCGCGGCGCTCTCCTGTTCATAGCGCTGGCGGGTGTCGGCTAGCATGTCGGTGTGATAGGTCAGCGTGTGAAAGTCGAGCACCACGTGCAGGGCTGTGACGCGCGCGCCGCAGCTGCGCGCGAAGGCCAGCGTCTTGGCGGTCATGGCGGCGGCGATGTCAGAGCCGTCGGTGGGCAGAAGGATGTGCTGGAACATGATGTACTCCTATGCAGTTGGGGGGAAACGCTGCAGTCAAAGAACGGCAATGCGATTGTCCACCGAGGACACGCCGGGCGCCTGCCAGGCCGCGCGCTCGGCACTCTGGCGCTCGCTCCACGAGCGCACCGCGCCGCTCAGCACTACCTCGTGCCCGTTCGCCTCCACGTGCACGCGCTTGGCGTCAAGCGTGGCGTCGCGGTGGAAGGCGGCCAGTATCTGGTGCTGCACCTGGCCAGGCTGGGCCGGGGGCACCACGCGGATCTGGTTCAGCACGCTCTTAACGCCGATCAGGTGGCGCACTGCCTGCTCTGCCCGCTCGCGCTGGTAGTGCCATTGCACGCAGCCCTCCAGCTTGAGGTGGCCGTGGTCGACCACCGTGCGCAACTCGGTCGCGGCGGATGGCAACTGCAGGCGCAGCGCGGTCACCGCGTCGGCGGCGATCTCGGGGTCGGGCCGCTCACCCGTGCCCAGCTGCACCACCAGCTCGTTAGCCACCGCGCGCACGCCCGCCACCCGCTTGACGGCCCGCTCGGCGGCCAGCTTCTGGGCGTAGCTGGCCGCAAAGCCGCTCAGCATGACCGTGCCGTCCGAGACCGCCACGGCCATCGTGCCGTGCCCGATCTCCGGGTCCCATGCCAGTTCGCTCTCGACCTGGCGCTTCAAATGAAAGTCGGTATCCATGATTGCTGCCTCTCGACGTTAAAAATGGCGGCGGCCGGCGGCTGCCTGTAGTTGTTGTACGCCGCCCGGCGCGCCAATTCTCCGATCTAGATCAAATTCGGCCAACTTGTGCCGCATTTCCGTGCCATTTGATCCAGGTCATGGCGCGCCCGCCGCGCCTGGCCCACACTGCCAGCTTCCTCAGCCGGAGCGCCCGCATGAACACCTCTCCCAGTAGCATGGCCCTGGCGGCCTTCCCCTCCCGGCCCCCCGCCGGCCGCCGCGCCCCCGGCGAACGCCGCGCCAGCGCCTGGCAGGGCGAAACGGACCGCTCCGCCCCGGCCGAGCCGGCGCCGCTGGACCTGCTGCTGAACGCCGGCCTGGGCAAGCTGACCGGCTACGTGTCGCCAGTGGCACTGGGCATGGCCTACGCGGACTGGCTGGGCCACCTCGCGCTGTCGCCATCCCACGTTTCCCGCCTGGCGCAGCGCGCCTGGCAGCAGCTGGCGCGCTGGCAGCAGCACGCGCTGCAGGCCAGCCAGGAGGAAGCGCCGCAGCCGCACGCCTGCATCGCGCCGCTGCCGCAAGACAAGCGCTTCACTGACCCGGCCTGGCGCCAGTGGCCCTACTCGGTGCTGGTGCAGGGCTTCCTGCTGCAGCAGCAATGGTGGCATTGCGCCACCACCGGCGTGCGCGGGGTGTCGCCGCACCACGAGAACGTGGTCAATTTCACCACCCGCCAGCTGCTGGACATGATGGCGCCGTCCAATTTCGTAGCGACCAATCCGCAGGTGCTGCAGGAGACCCTGCGGCGCGGCGGCGCCAACCTGGTGAACGGCGCCGCC
>NZ_BAAKJE010000223.1:0-15610 GCF_059704565.1 Massilia sp. NBRC 108631 | reverse complement strand
GTTGCCGCCGCCGATGACGGCCACTTCCTGGCCACGGTAGAAGAAGCCGTCGCAGGTGGCGCAGGCGGATACCCCGCGCCCCATGAATTCCTGTTCGGACGGCAAACCCAGGTACTGGGCCGACGCGCCGGTGGCGATGATCAGTGCGTCGCAGGTGTATTCGGCGCTGTCGCCGATCAGGCGGATCGGTTTCTCGCTCAGCTTGGCGGTGTGGATGTGGTCAAACACCATCTCGGTGTTGAAGCGCTCGGCGTGCTGCAGGAAGCGCTGCATCAGGTCCGGGCCTTGCACGCCCATCGCGTCGGTCGGCCAGTTTTCCACGTCGGTGGTGGTCATCAGCTGGCCGCCTTGTTCCATGCCGGTCACCAGCATGGGATTCAGATTGGCGCGGGCGGCGTAGATGGCGGCGCTGTAGCCGGCCGGGCCTGAGCCGAGTATCAGGACGCGGGCGTGTTTCTTGTTCATGGCGTTCCGCTTTGCGATAGTTGAGTTCCGCCCGCCCGCTGTGCGCGCTGCAGTTGCAGGATGAACGGTTCGGGCGGGATGAAGCCGATCAGGCGGCCTTGCGGGATCTCCTTGCCGCTGGCGTCGAACAGGATGATGCCGGGCGGCCCGAACAGGCTGAATTTCTTCATCAGCGCGCGGTCGTCGCCATTGTTCGCGGTGACGTCCACCTGGATCAGGCGCATTTTCTTCATCTCCGCGCTGACAGCGGCCTTGGAGAAAGTCATGCGTTCCATCTCCTTGCAGGCCACGCACCAGTCGGCATAGAAGTCCAGCAGTACCGGCTGCTTGGCCTCGGCCAGCACGGTCTCCAGCGCGGCGACCGTGCGGATGCGGGTGAAGCGCGGCTCGCCGTGGTCTTCCGCCGCCAGCGAAGCCGCATTGGCGGTCCCGCCGCGCAGGTGGGCCAGCGGCTGCAGCACGTCGCGCCCGGCGCTGGCGGCGCCCACCAGCTCGAACAGGCCGCCCACCAGCAACAGCAGGCCGAGCGCCTTGGCCGCATAGGCGCCCGGCTTGCTGCCCGGCGGCAGCGGCTGGCCAACGTGCAGGAACACGGCGCACAGGATGGCCAGGCCGCCCCACAGCATCATCATCACGGGGACCGGGAATACCGGCGACACCATCCACACCGCCACCGCGATCAGCAGCAGGCCGAATACCTTCTTCACGCCGTTCATCCAGGCGCCGGCGCGCGGCAGCAGGCTGCCGGCGGACAGGCCGGTCAGCAGCAGCGGCACGCTCATGCCGCACGCCATGGAGAACAGCGCCCAGCCGCCGATCCAGGCGTTGCCGGTCTGGCTGATGTAGAGCAGGGCGCCGGCCAGTGGACCGGCCACGCACGGGCCGACGATCAGTGCCGACAATGCGCCCATGGCGAACACGCCGACAAAACGGCCGCCGCGCAGCTTGCCGCCGGTTTCGCTCAGGCGCGACTGCAGGCCGCTCGGCAGCTGCAGCTGGTAGACGTCGAACATGGACAGCGCCAAGCCGACCAGCAAGGCGCCGAAGGTCAACAGCACCCACGGCTTCTGCAGTGCGCCGGCCAGGCCTTCGCCCGCCAGGCCCGCGCCCACCCCCAGTGCGGTGTACACCAGCCCCATGCCGATGCAGTAGGCGGTAGCCAGCAGCAGGCCACGGCTGCGCGACACGTTGCCTTCGCCGACGATGATGGAGGACAGGATGGGCACCATCGGCAGCACGCAAGGGGTGAACGAGAGCAGCAGGCCGAACACCAGGAAAGCGCCGCCGATGCGCCACAGGCTGCCGCTTTGCAGCGTGCGCTGGGCCAGGGTGCTGTCGTCCTCGGGCGGCGCCGCCGCTTGCGCAGCCGTGGCGGAGGGATTGCCTGCGCCGGCCGCCGTGGCCGTTTCTGCGGCAGCTGCGCTGCTTGTGGCGGCGCCGCCGTCCACGGCGGGGACTGTTGCCAGTGTGCCGGGCTGGCCCGGATCGACCTTGAAGGCCAGCTCCTGCGGCGGGTAGCACAGGCCCGCGTCCGCGCAGCCCTGGTAGCCCACGGTCAGCGTGAACGGCGCGGCGCTGCCACCGGCCAGCGGCAGCGTGACGGCCAATTGCCGCTGGTAGGTCTCCATCTCCTTGTTGAAGTTCTCGTCGAACTTGCGGATGCCGGGTGGTAGCGAAGGTTGCTCCAGCGCGCTGCTGCCCTTGAAGGCCAGCCGTTCGCGGTACAGGTGATAACCCGGCGCGATAGCCCAGGTCAGCACCAGCGTGCCGTTGTCGCGCAGCTCGCCGCGCAGCTGGAACGCCTGCTCGGGCGCGAGAAAGTCGTCGGCCGCCGCCGTGCCGGGCAGGCCGGCGAAAGCCAGCATGGCGCACAGCGCCAGCAGCCAGTTAAATAAACGTCGAAAAGCCCGTTGCATTACATCCTCCCAATTTGATTTACCACTGGCGCGTGAGGCCCAGCTGGATGCTGCGCGCACGCAGCGCGTCGAGGCCCGGGCTGCCGCTGTCGACGGCGCGCCACGCGCCGCGCTGCTGATAGGCTTCCACTTTCACGTCCACGGTCCAGTCGCGGCTCAATTCCTTGGCCACCTTGATCCCCAGCGTCACCGCGCCGAAGCCGGACAGGCGCTGGTCGGCCGACGAAAAGCGGGTGCTGCCGAACACGTAGCCCGGCGGGAACGGCTGGCCCAGCGCGGCGTCGTACACCGGGTCATAATAGAAGCTGGCCGCGCGCTGGGTGTGGTAACGCACGGACGGCGTCACCCGCCAGCCTTGCGCCAGCGGCTGCACGTACTCGGCGCCCAGCGTGTGCGCGCGGATGCCGTAGCTGTCGTTGTAGTAGCGGTAGCTCAGGCGCGAGGCGCCGCCGCTGCCCTCGTGGTGGTGGTTCCAGCGCGCCAGCAAGGTGTTCTGGTTGCGCTCGCGCGGCCGGTTGTCGAAGGCCTTGTACGGGTCGGAGAAGTAGCCGTGGCCGTGCGTGCGCGTCAGCGTCAGCTGCGCGAGGTCGCGCGGGGTGAGCACCTGGGTCACGCCCAGCATCAGATTGACGCTCTGGCGCGACTCGCTGCTGACGATCTTGTTGACCGGGTCGATCGCATCGTCCGAACCGCCCACGCCGAACGACCAGGTGGTGTTCTTGTCTTCGCTGGACACGGTGCCCGTCAGCGACAGCGCACGCGACACGTAGTCATGCTCGGTGGAGTAGGCCGCGCCCACCGTCACGCTGCCGCGCGGCAGGTAGCGGGTCACCGCGATATCGCCGGCGCGGCGGGTGTCCTTCATGCGCGAGGCGCCGGACACCGCCGTGTGGTAGCGCGGCGAAGCGCCGGACACATGGTCCGAGGTGAGGGAGCCGGACAAGGACCACTGGCCGGCGATCGGCGTCACCAGCGACACCGACGGCGAATCGACGTGGATCCGCTCCAGGCCGGACTGGCTTTCCTCGTACTTCAGGTATTTCAGGCTCAGGGTGCTGCGCTCCGGCGGCTCCTCGGCGTGCGCGGCCAGGCCCGGCAGCAGCAGCGCGGCCGCCAGCAGCGCGTTGCCCAGCGGGGGCAGGTCGGTTTTTTCTGTATTCATGCTAGTCCTTGTGCCGTTCAATTGCAGCCGCAGCCGCCGCCACCCACGCCGCTGCCGCCGGAGGCGGCTTCCTTGCTGGCGTAGATATGCTCGTTGTAGCGCGCTTCCAGCGGATCGCCGTCGATCAGCATTTCCGGCTTGGCCAGCACGCCTTTCTCCCACGCTTGCACCGGCTTGATGGCGCTGCAGCCGGCACCGGCGGCGGCGGTTGCGGCAACGGCCGCCAGCGCTGCCAGGCGCGCCAGCGCGCGCATGGCGGTATTGACGCGCGGGCTCACTTTTTCGCTCCCAGGGCGGCGCGGATGCGGCTCTCCAGTTCGGCGCGGTCGCCTTCCCGGAAACCGCTGTGCTCGAACAGGATCTTGCCGTCCGGCCCGATCAGCACGCTGCTCGGCATGCCCTTGATGCCGTACTGGCGCGGGGCGGCGCCGGCCGGATCGAAGGCGACCACGAAGCGGGCCGGGGTGTTGGCCAGGAAGCTGCGCGCGTCGTCGGTCTTGGCGTCGACATTGATGCCGACCACCTGCAGGCCTTGCGCGCCATACTTGGCCTGCATCTCATTCATCCACGGGAAGGAATGGCGGCAGGGGCCGCACCAGGAGGCCCAGAAATCCAGGTACACCAGCTTGCCCTGGTACTGCTCAAGGCGCACCGCGCCGGCAGTACCAGGCAGCTCGAAGGCCGGCGCGGGCTGGCCGGGGACGACCGCCGCGCAGGCCGGCTGCGCCAGCAGCAAAGCGGCGGCGGTGCCGCTGATGCCGATGACGGCCGCGAGTGCCCGATGGGCACGATTGCCCAGGCTGATGAAGTTCATGCTGCCTCCTGATCGTTGTGTTGGTCTTTGCCGGCGCGGCGCGCCGGCCCGCGCGCAACCCTGCGCCAGCCGATCACACCCAGCGCCAGCAGCACCAGGAACGGCAGCATCGGGTCCTTGCCGTGCCGGGCGGCGGAGCAGCCGCCGCCACCGCTGTTCTGCGGCTGCGCAGTGGCGGGTGGGGGCACGGCGGCGCTGGCCAGGCCGGTCAGCGCGATAGTCCAGCTGGACGCGGCGTCGCCTTGCAGCTTGACCTCGCCGGCGCTGGCGCCGGCTGCGGTAGGTGCATAGCGCACCACCAGTTCGCAGGAGGCGCCCGGCTGCAGTGCAAACGGCGTGGCGGCGCAGCTGGTGCTGTCGGTGACGGCCGAGAACGGGCCGGTGAAGGTGGCGCTGGCCAGGTTGAGCGCAGCGCTGCCGGTGTTGGTCAGCGTGAAGCGCTTGGTTGGGGCGGTACCGCCGACAGTGACGGCGCCGAAATCGAACGATTGCGGCGATACGGCCAGCGCGGCGCCGGCCGGCACCGCCACGCCGTTGCCGGACAGGTTGAGGTTGAGCTGGGCGCCGCCATCGGTCATCAGTACCAGGCCGGCGCTGCGGGCGCCTGCCGCTGTCGGTTTGAAGGTGCTGTCTATGGTGCAGCTGGCCGCAGGGCTCAGCGTGCCGTTGACGGTGCAGCTGCCGCCCAGTACGAAGTCGCCGGGATGGGCGCCGCCCAGCAGCAGGCTGGCGATCTTCAGCGCCGCGCTGCCGTCGTTGCGCAGCACGGTGCTGCGCGCCGCCGAGCTCCTGCCGAGCTGCGTGTCCGCGAACACCAGCGGGCCGCCGTCCGACAGTACCGGTTTGGCCACGGCGGCCGTGGTGCCGGCGCCGGTGATGGCAACCTGCAGGTCCGGCGCGTTGGAGCGCACCAGCAGCGTGGCGGCCACGTTGCCGGCGGCGGCGGGGGCAAAGCTGAGCGGCACCACGCAGCTCGCGCCGATGGCCAGCGTAGCGCCGCAGGTGCCGGCGCCAGCCGTTATGGCCGTGGCGCCGCTGGCGGTGATCGAGCTGATGGCAAGAGCCACGTTGCCGTTGTTGGTCAGCGTGACGTTCTGGGTGACTGCCGCACCGCCCACGGTTTGCGCGCCGAAGGCCAGCGCGCTCGGATTGGCCGCCAATGCCGGCGCAGCGGCCGCGCCGCTGCCGGACAGGCCGATGGCGGCATTGCCGTTGGATGCGTTCGATACCAGGCTGACACTGGCGGAGAAGGCGCCCGCCGCAGTCGGCTGGGCCTGCACGGTCAGGGTGCAGTTGCCGCCGGCCGGTACAGGCGCCGCCGTGGAGCAGCTGCCGCCCAGCGTGAAGAAGCCGCTGTTGGCGCCGCCCAGTGCGATGCTGGTGAAACTGAGGGCTGCCTGGCCGCTGTTGCTGACGGTGATGGTCTGCGGGGCCGACGCGGTATTCACGACCAGTGCACCGAAGTTGACGCTGGTTGCCGACAGGGCGACGGTGGGCTGTGCCACGGCGCTGCCGGTGCCGCTCAGGGCAAGGGTGCTGGCGCCGCCGGTGGCGTTGTGGCCGATGGTGAGTGTGGCCGCGCGCGTGCCTGCGGCAACCGGCTTGAAGCTGACCACCAGGGAGCAGTTGGCGCCAGCGGCCAGCGCGCCGCCGGCGCTGCAGCTGCCGCCGCTGACGGCATAGTCGCCCGCAGCCGCGCCGCCCAGCGCGATGCTGCTGATGTTGAGCGCGGCCGAGCCGGTGTTGGCCAGCGTGGCCGTCAGGCCGGCACTGGTCTGGCCCACGGTGGTGCCGCTGAAGGCGAGGCTGGCCGGGGACAGCGAGGCGGCAGGCGCGGCGACCACGGTCGGGTCGCCGATGAAGGCTGCCAGGTCGGCCAGCTCGGCGGAGCTGAAGCGGCCGTTGAACAGCGCACCCATGCCGCCGCGATTGGCCGCGATGGCGGCGCTGATCACGGCGGGCGCATTGGCGGCGCGCAGGATGCCGCTGGCGTTGCTGGCTGGATTGGGACCATGGCAGGACGCACAGGTGGCGCCGCCGCCCACCGGGCCGTTCAAATACAGGCTTTTGCCATTCAGGGCGTTCGGCGTCTGGGCCGACGCGGTGCCGAGACCGGCGCCAAGGATCAGCAGCGTGGCGAGGCCGGTGCGGCGGACTAGCCGCCGGCCCGGGTAATGCGGTGTGGATGGGGTCATCGTTGCTCCTGGTTGTGCTCTTGTTGGTAAGCCGGGTTGTTAATCTCGTTACTGAAAATTGATGCTGCAGGAAACATGGGCAAAGCCATTGCACAGGGCATGCGCGGCGGCGCATAGCCGCCAGTCCCGCCGGCGCCAGTACAGCAGGCCCATGGCCAGCCCTGGCGGGAACACAGCGGCGGCGGCGAACCAGCCGGCGCCAGCGTGCAGCAGGCTGAACCCGGCGGCCGGCGCCAGCATGGCGAGCGGCATATTCCCGGCCCAGCGCCGCATCAGCCATTCCTGCAGGCCGGCGCGCACTATCCACTCCTCCAGCAGCGGCGCCAGTACCAGCAGGCGCAGCAAGGTGGCAGGATCGGTCTTCAGCAGCGACGGGCCGCACAGGGCTGGGAGCAGGGGCAGGGTGGTCATGTCACACGGTCAATACTGTCAAGTCTGAAAAAGGTTCAAAGGAACGTGAAATATTTTTCCCGGAATGGCGGCGTGTAAAATGAATCAGAAATTTTTTGAACCTTTTCTGTGCTTGTGCGTATAAACCGTAGACAGGTAGAAATAACGAAGAAATAGCGAAGCAGCAGCGGAGAAACAGGCAGATGGGGAATTTGGCAGGGGCGGACGGCGGCGAGCCGCAATTGGTGCGGCAGATCGCCACAGGAGACCGGGCGGCGTTCCAGGCGCTCTACCGCATCTATTTCCCCCGGCTGGCCCGGTTTCTGGACCGCATGGTGCGCAACGCGCCGCTGCTGGAAGAGATCATCAACGACACCATGCTGGTGGTGTGGCAGAAGGCGCAGACCTATGATCACAGCTGCAAGGTGTCAACCTGGATTTTCGCCATCGCCTACCGCCAGGGCTTGAAGGCGGTGAACATGCTCGACGAGCCGGTGGAGTCGGACTTCGAGCAGCAGCCCGGTTGCGCCAGCCAGGAACCCGAGCAGGCCGCCTTGCAGCAGCAGATGCAGCAGGACGTCGGCCGTGCGCTGGAGGCGCTGCCGCTGGAGCAAAGGGTGGTGGTGAGCCTGGCCTATTACCACGACATGGCCTACCAGGAGATCGCGCAGACGATGGATTGCCCGGTCAATACGGTGAAGACGCGGATGTTTCACGCCCGCCAGCGCTTGCGCGGCATGCTGTCCGCACATATGGAAGAATTATCATGAGTAGCAATCAACTAGCGGATACGCATGGCGCGGTTCAGGCCTTGCTGCCGTGGTTTGCCAACGAGACCCTGGCCGCGGACGAGATGGCGCTGGTGCGCGAACATCTGCGTGCCTGCCCGCAGTGCCGCGAGGAGGCCGCCTGGCAGCAGCGCTTGCGCGCGGCCGAGCCTGCGCTGCCGCCGGGGCTGGACCCGGAACGCGCGCTGGCGCGCCTGATGCCGGAGCTTGGACCGCAGGAAGCGGGGCAGGCCGCGGCGCCGGCCATGCCGCAGGCCGCGCGGCTAGCCGTACGGCCGTCTGCCGATGGCTGGCTGCAGCAACTGGCCGCACGCTGGCAGTCCCTGCTGTCCGGCGGCAGCGGCTGGATGCCGTGGGCGCTGGCAGGGCAGGGGATACTGATTGCCGGGCTGGTAGTCCAGCTGCTGCCTGGCGACGCGAGTGACTACCGGGCACTCAGCAGCGGCGGCAACGCCGCGCCGCCGTCCTCCGGCAACGTAGTGGTGATGTTCCGTCCCGACGCGCAGCTTGGCCAGGTGCAGCAGATCCTGCAGGCCCAGGGCGCACGCGTGGTGGACGGCCCGACCGTAACGGGCGCCTACGTGCTGGAGGTGCCGGACTCGCAGCAGGCGCAGACGCTGTCGGCGCTCAGGGGCTACCCCGCGGTGCAGCTGGCGGAGCCGCTCAACCTGCGGCGCGCGCCATGAAGCGCGCATGGCCATGGCTGCTGTGCTGCGCGCTGCTGGCCGGCGCGGGATCTGCGTTGTCCGCCGCCGCCGCCGCCCGGCAATCCGCGCCGCCAGCACCGCCTGCAACGCCCCAGGCGGCGCCGCAGCCTGCCGGCACGCTCCCCCAGCCGCAGGCGGCGTCCCCCCAGCCTGCGCGCGAAATCCTGGTCATGCTGCGCTTGCCCGCGACGCACTTCCGGCCGGATTCCTACTACCCGCCCAACTACCGCGACGACGCAGGCCAGGCGGCGCGGCGCCGCACCGCCGAAGCGCTGGCCCGCGAATACGGCCTGCGCCTGCTGGAGGACTGGGCCATGCCGCTGCTGAACGTCGATTGCTACCGCATGGCCGAACCCGAGGGCGCCGAGCCGGGCAAGATCGTCGAGGCGCTGTCGCGCGACCCGCGCGTCAAGTGGGCGCAGCCGATAGGGACCTTTTCGGCGCAGGGCGGCAGCGACCCGCTGTTTCCGGTGCAGCCGGCAGCCCGGCAGTGGCAGCTGGCCGATATGCGCAAGGCCGCCACCGGCCGTAACGTGACGGTGGCGGTGATCGACAGCGGCGTTGAAGCTGCCCATCCCGACCTGGCCGGTCAGCTTGCCTTCCAGGAGAATTTCGTCGATGGCCAGCAGTACACCGCTGAACGGCATGGCACCGGCGTTGCTGGCGTGATCGCAGCGCGGGCCGGCAACGGCGTCGGCATCGAAGGCGTGGCGCCGGAAGCGCGCCTGATGGCGCTGCGGGCGTGCTGGGAACAGGCCGACGGCGCCACGCGCTGCAACAGTTTCACGCTCGGCAAGGCCATGAATTTCGCATTGATGCACGGCGCCCAGGTGATCAATCTCAGCTTGTCCGGGCCGCCCGACCGGTTGCTGCGTGAGCTGATCGACGTGGCGTGCGCGCGCGGCGTGCGCGTGGTCAGCGCGGTCGACCCGGCCAGCGCCGACGGCGGCTTCCCCGCCTCGCATCCCGGCGTGTTCGCCGCCACTGCCATGGTGGCGCAGATGGCGGCCGGACGCGTGCTGCTGGCGCCCGGGCGCGACATTCCCACCGCCGCCCCTGGCGCACGCTGGGACATGGTGTCCGGCTCATCCTACTCGGCGGCCCATATCTCGGGCATGATGGCTTTGCTGAGCGAGCTGCGGCCCGCCCTGGCATTGCCCAAGCTGCGCGCCGGCATCGTCACGCAGCCGGCCGGCCAGGCGCAGAACGCCGGCATCGACCTGTGCGCCACTGTGACCCAGCTGACAGGCAAATGCACCTGCTTGTGCGGCAGCACGGCGCAGCTGAAGGAAGTGCGCTCCCCGTAAGACAATTTTGCCGCCGGTTTGGTGAAATTCGCAATGGATCGGGAGCGCAGGGCGCGTTATGCTGCCCGCACAGCAATACCTCCGCCTGTCAACCATACTCCGCTCACGGTCTTATGATAAATCTGCCTCGCCGCCGCCTCCTTGCGACTTCGCTTGCCACCACTCTTGCCACCACGGTTGCCACAGCGGCAGCCCTGCCTGGCGCGCGCGCAGCAGCGCCGACAGCCCATGGAGGGGCGGCGCTGGCGCCCACGCCGCCGATGGGCTGGAACAGCTGGAACTCCTTTGCCACCACCATTACCGAGGCCCAGGCGCTGGAGAACGCGCGCATCATGGCGCAAAAGCTGCTGCCGTCCGGCTACGACATCTTCACGGTCGATATCCAGTGGTACGAGCCGAACGCCACCGGCTACGAGTACCGCAAGGACGCCGAATTGACGATGGACGAGTATGGCCGCCTGCTGCCGGCGCCGAACAGGTTTCCTTCTGCCGCAAAGGGCGGGGGCTTCAAAAGCCTGGCCGGCCAGGTGCACCGCATGGGCATGAAGTTCGGTATCCACGTCATGCGCGGCATTCCGCGCCAGGCGGTGCGCCTGAACACCCCGATCCTCGGTACGAAGCTGCGCGCACAGGACATTGCCGACACGAGCTCCATTTGCGGCTGGAACGGCGACATGTACGGCATCGACATGAGCCGGCCCGGCGCGCAGGACTACTACGATTCCATCTTCAAGCTGTATGCGTCCTGGGGCGTCGATTTCGTCAAGCTGGACGACATGTCGCGGCCCTACGAGAAAAACTGGCGCGAGGTTGAAGCGGCCCACAAAGCCATCCAGGCGTCCGGACGCGCGATAACGCTGAGCCTGTCTCCCGGCGAGACCGATCTCAAATGGGCCGGCCACGTGCCGCACTACGCGCAGCTGTGGCGTATCTCGGACGATTTCTGGGACGAGTGGAAACTGCTGAAGGAGCAGTTCCAGCGCCTGGAAAACTGGAATCCCACCATGGCGCCCAACGCCTGGCCCGATGCCGACATGCTGCCGCTGGGCCGCCTGGCGATGGGCGAGCGGGACACGAAATTCACCCCGGATGAGCAGCAGACGCTGATGACCTTGTGGAGCATCGCGCGCTCGCCGCTCATCATGGGGGGCGACCTGCGGCGCCTGGATTCAGCGACACTGGCCTTGCTGACGAACCCGGAAGTGCTGGCCGTGAACCAGCAGAGCCACCAGAACCGGCCGCACCGCGCCGACCCGGGCACGCGCATCTGGAGCGCCCGCGCGAACGGCGACAAGCAAGCCCCGGTTTATTACCTGGCGCTGTTTAACACTGAAGACGCGCCGTTGGAGATAGAATTCGACCTGTCGCGCCTGAACTTTGGCGACAGGACGGTGGCGCTGCGCGACCTGTGGCGCCGCCGGGATCTGCCGCCCGTGCGCGGCGCTGTTCGCCAGGCCCTGGCTCCGCATGGTTCGGCGCTGCTGCGCGTGGCGGGCTGACCGGCGGCGCCCGGCTATCCCTTTATTCGAAGGTCACCATTAAGGAACGGAACGATGCGAATTGCACTGGCGGTTTTGGGCTTGGCCCTGTGTTTCACCTTGTCGGTTCCGGCGCTGGCGCAAAGCAGCGATGACGGCTACCGTACCGCTGCCCAGGTGGGCGCCGGCTACAGCGTGAATCCCAACATTACCTACCTGACCGCCAGCGGGCGTGACCTCAAGCTCGATGTCTACCAGCCCTGGCCGAGCAAGGCCGCCACGCCGGTGGTGCTGAATTTCCACGGCGGCGGCTGGGTGGCCGGCTCGCGCGAAGGCGACATCCTGCATCTGCTTCCCTACATGCAGATGGGCTTTGCAGTGGTCAATGTGGAATACCGGCTGGCCAAGACAGCATTGGCCCCGGCCGCAGTGGAAGACACGCTGTGCGCGTTGCAGTGGGTGGGCCGCAACGCCAAGCGCTTCAACTTCGACCTTGGCAAGGTGGTGACGACGGGCGGCTCGGCTGGCGGGCACCTGGCGCTGGCGACCGCGATGATGCCATCCGATTCGCCCTTTACCAACCAGTGCGCGGCCAACGATAGCTGGAGCGGACCGTACGCCAACGCGGCGCCGAAAGTGGCGGCCGTGGTCAACTGGTTCGGCATCACCGACGTGGCCGACATGCTGCAGGGGCCGAACGTGCGTTCCTACGCGGTGGCCTGGTTCGGCACCATGGACGGCCGCATGGAACTGGCGCGCCGCCTGTCGCCGCTCAGCCATGTGCGCAAGGACGGTCCGGCCGTGCTGACCATCCATGGCGACGCCGACCCGCTGGTGCCCTACGCGCATGCGCTGCGCCTGCAGCAGGCGATGGACAAGGCGGGCGAGAAAAACCAGCTGTTTACGATCAAGGGCGGCGGCCATGGCGGCTTCGCGCCCGAGCAGCATCAGCAAGCCTTCCAGGCCGTGCGCAGCTTCCTGCGCGAGCAAGGCATCACGGCGCCCGCACCATAGGGCGGGCCGCGGCAGTCGCTGGACTGGCTGCGCGGCCCCAATGCCGGCGTCCGGCGCCGGTGCCTCGGCTCATGCTGCGGCCCGGCCTCCCGCCACCAGCCGCAGCGTGGGCGAGGCCGCGCGGCGCGCTGTGGCGGCCGGGCCAGGCGCCGCATCGCCGCAGCCGGTGGTAAAGGTCGACACCAGCTGCGTCAGGCAAGTTGCCTGCTCCTGCAACGAGAGGGCGGCGGCGGCCGCTTCCTCCACCAGCGCTGCGTTGCGCTGCGTGACTTCATCGAGCTGGCAGATGGCCTGGTTGATCTGGTCCAGCCCCGCGCTCTGTTCCTGGCTGCCGCTGGCAATGTCGGCCATCACGCCGGCCACGCCGCCTATGCCTTGCACCACCGACTCCATGGTGGCGCCGGCCTTGCCGACCAGTTGCACGCCCTGTTCCACCTGCTGCACCGAGTTGCCGATCAGCGTCTTGATTTCCTTCGCGGCGGCGGCCGAGCGGTGCGCCAGGTTGCGCACTTCGCCGGCCACCACGGCGAAACCGCGCCCTTGCTCGCCGGCGCGCGCCGCTTCCACGGCGGCGTTCAGCGCCAGGATGTTGGTCTGGAAGGCGATGCCGTCGATGACGCCGATGATGTCCGCAATCTGGCGGGAGGAGGCGTTGATCGCGTCCATGGTCTCGACCACCTGCGCCACCGCTTTGCCGCCTTCGGCCGCGACGGCCGACGCGGACGCCGCCATCCGGTTGCCGCGCATCGCGTGTTCCGCGTTGCGCTTGACGATACAGGCCAGCTCCTCCATCGACGAGGCGGTTTCCTCCAGTGCGCCGGCTTGCTGTTCGGTGCGGCTCGACAGGTCGGCGTTGCCGCCGGCGATGTCGCGCGAGGCGGTGGCTATGGCGTCCGCGCCGCCGCGTACCTGGTCGACTATGCCGGACAGGCTGCCGTTCATATCCTTGAGGGCCAGCAGCAGCTGGCCGGTCTCGTCGCTGGAACGCGCCTCGATCACGCTGCCGAGGTTGCCCGACGCGACGGTCTGGGCGATGCGCACCGCTTGCTTGATGGGGCCGGTGATCGAGCGTCCCACCGCCCAGGCGGTGAAACCGCCCAGCAGCAGGGCCAGGGCGGACACGCCCAGCATCAGTGCCAGCGCGCGGGCGTTGCTGTCATCGGCCTCCTGCTCGTCCCGGCGGCTTTTGGCCAGCTGCACTTCCACGTACTGCTGTATCGCGTCCTGCCACGCGCCGGTGGCGGGGCCGGCCTGTTGCAGCAGATAAGTGACCGACGCTTCGCGGTCGCTTTTGCTGAGCTGGAGGAAGCGGTCGTACATGGGCAGGGCCTTGTCGTGGCCGGCCTTGATTTCCGCCATCAGCTTTTTGCCGGCCTCGTCCAGCGGCATCTTTTCCATCGCGGCGTAGGCTTTATCGTAGCGGGACTTGGCGTCCACGATTTTCTGCGACTCGGTGCGGGCGGCAGCCTCGTCCGATTGCAGGGCGACGGTGCGGATCACGCGCGCGACAACGTGCGTGGACTGCGACATCTCTTCCAGCAGCCGGATCTTCTCAAGGTTGACGTCGACGATATGGTGCAGTGCGTGGCTGGCGGTGTTCAGGCCGGCCATGCCGGACAGCGCCACGCAGGCCAGCAGCGCCAGGATCACCGCGAAGCCGGCGGCCAGCCGCTTGCCGATGCTCAGATTTGCGAGTTTCATGATTGCCTCCAGGGTAGGGAACACACGCGATGCGGCGGCGCGAGCAATCCTAAGAGACGCTTCGCGCAGCAAGTACAGGCGGGGATGTGGCCTGAAGGGAATTATTATTGCCTTGTGTTACATTTGGTGAGATTCAGGATAGCCCACGCGAAGCCGTTTGTGTAGGATTAGATGAGGTAGACGGATTTTGTTGCGTGTTTGGTCCTGCGCGCGGCATGGCAACGTCCTGTTCAGCGCCGTGCATCTCTGGCATGATGGCATTTGTTACACACCTGATCAGGGAGTTTGCATGTTTGTGCGGCAGTTTTCGCGGCAATACTGTTACGCCCGCCGTTGCGGCGGAGGCGTCTTTGCGTAGAGCCTGGGCGGTCCTGCTGCTGTGCTGCTGGCAGGGGCGCGCAGCGCATGCACAACTGAGCGGCAGTGTCACGCTGGTGTCCGAGCACGTGTACCGCGGGGTGAGCCTCAGCGACGGCGCTCCCGCACCCCAGTTCAACCTGACTTACGACGGCGCCGCCGGCTGGTACGTGGGCGCGTTCGCGTCGCGCTACAAGCTGCAGGGCGACCGGCGCAGCGGCACGCAATACATCGCCTACGCCGGCCATGCACAACGGCTGTCGTCCGGCCTGACGCTGGACACGGGCGTGTCGCGCTACGGCTACACGCCGGGCGCGAGCCTGAACTACACCGAAGTTTACGCCAGCCTGGCGGTGGACCAGTTCAATGCCAGGCTTTCCTATTCGCCCGACTACCTGGGCTTGAACGCCAGCAGCGCCTACACGGAACTGAACGGCAGCTACGCGCTGGGCGGCGACGTCAGCCTGTACTTGCACGCGGGGTGTCTCAGTTATTTGTCCGGCCTGCCGCAGCATGCCAGCCGCCATACGCTGGACGGGCGGGTCGGCGTGGGAACCGCGTGGGCGGGCTGGCGCTGGCAGGCGGCCTGGGCCAAGGCCCAGGCGCGCGGCAACGCTTACAGTTCGTGGTACGGCGGCAGGGCGCCGAACTCCAGTGGCACCCTGGTGCTGAGCGCCAGCCGGCCGTTCTAGCCCGTCGCCTGGACCGGGTTTTCTCCGCTCAGTGCGTGCAGGTCGGTCACTTCCAGGCCGTCCAGGTCTTGCGCGGTGTTGCCGACGAAGGCCGCGCGGCTGGGCGTGGCTTGTTTCAGCCACTGGCGCACCGCCAGCCGGATCTCATCTTGCGTGCAGGCAAGCACGCCGCTGCGGAAACGCTGCCGCTGCTCCGGGCCGATGCCGCGCGCCTGCAGGCTCCAGGCGTTCAGTACGGCGTCGAAGGGAGACGCCGGCCGGTCCAGCGACTTGATCACGCAAATGATCGCTTCCTCTATCTGCTCCGGGCTGAAGTCGGTTTCCAGCAAGTGGCCGATGGCGGCGGCGAAGTCGGCGTAGGTTCCGGCCAGGCGCGGGTCGCGGTAGGAACTCATGCTGAACAGGCGCAGGCCGCCGGCGTAGCTGGCCGAGCCGCCGTAGGCGCCGCCTTTCTCGCGCAGCGCCTGGTGCAGCAACTGGTGTGTCAGCAGTTCGGCGGCGACCGCCAGGGCCGGCGCCTGCGGGTGGGTCTGGGGCGGAGCGGGCCAGGCGATGTAGCAGTGGTTGACCTGGCCGGCGGCGTACAAAGCCAGGTTGGCGCGCGCTGCGCTGGCGGCGGCCGCC
>NZ_BAAKJE010000222.1:0-12460 GCF_059704565.1 Massilia sp. NBRC 108631 | reverse complement strand
ACTGCGCCAGCACCTCGCCGCTGCGCCGGCGCAGGTGCTCGCCGTGCAGGCCGTACGCGGTGCCGAAGAACTTCAGGTTCTCCGCCACCGTCAGGTTCCCGTACAGGGAGAATTTTTGCGACACGTAGCCCACCTTGCGGCGCGCTTCGGCACGGGCATGGCGCAGATTCACGCCCGCCACTTGCAGCGTGCCGCTGCTTGCGGGCAGCAGGCCGCACAGCATGCGGAACGTGGTGGTCTTGCCGGCGCCGTTGGGGCCGAGCAGGCCGAAGATCTCGCCGCGCGCGACGCTGAAGCTGGTGCTGGAAACCGCTGTGAAATCGCCGAACTTGCGCACCAGGTCGCGCACCTCGATCACCGGTCCGCCGGCCGGCGCGTGCACCTGCACCTGGGCCGGTGCCAACGCTGCGCCGCCCGGGTGCGCTGCGTTGCCGGCGTCCCGCACCGCGTGGTCCCCGCTTGCCGCTGAGCGCCCCTGCCCGCCGCCACCGCAGCCGTTACCGCGGCCGTCAGTGCCACTCTCCTGCGCGCGCAGGATCAGCATGAACCCATCCTCCAGGCGCGCCTCGGCCGGGGTGGTGGCTGCGCCGTCCAGCAGCGCGGCCACGCTTCGCGGCGCGGCGCCGCTGCGCTGGATGTAGCGTACCTGGCCGCCTTCCGGTACCGCGTCGACGATGCTGGCGCCGGCATCCAGCAGCCTTGCCTGCAGCGCGCGCGCAGTGACGCCGGCCGGCGGCGTGGCCATATGGCACATGCCCTGCGCCCGGCAGCGGATGGACTCCGGCGTGCCCGAAGCCAGCACCAGTCCCTCGTGCAGCACGCACACGTGCGCGCAGCGCTCCGCCTCGTCCAGGTAGGACGTGCTGATCACCACGGTCAGTCCCTGTTCGGAGACCAGTTGCTGCACGATGTCCCACAGTTCGCGCCGCGATAGCGGGTCCACGCCCACGGTAGGCTCGTCGAGCAGCAGCAGTTCGGGCGAACGCACCAGCGTGCAGGCCAGCCCCAGCTTCTGCTTCATGCCGCCGGACAGCTGGCCTGCCAGGCGGCCCGTGAAGCGTTCCAGGTCCGTCATGTGCAGCAGCCGCTGGAAACGGCTGCGCCGTACGCCCGCTTCCACGCCGTGCAAGTCGGCGTACAGGTCCAGATTTTCCTGCACGCTCAAGTCTTCATACAGGCCGAAACGCTGCGGCATGTAACTGATGCGGTCCTGGACCCGCTGCGGATGGCGCGCCACCTCGATACCCAGCACCTGCAACTGGCCCGAGGTGGCAGTCATCAGCCCGGCCGCGAGCCGCAGCAGCGTGGTTTTGCCCGCTCCATCCGGCCCCACCAGCGCCGTCAGCGCACCCGCCGGCACTTCCAGCGACACGCCGCGCAAGGCATCGACCGCGCGGCCAGTCTCTTTCGTCACGAAGCGCTTGTGCAGGCCGCTCCCCACCAGGGCAGGGCCTGCTGCGCCGGCCGTGCCGCCGGCCATCGCCGCCAGGCCAGTCATCTCTGCGCCTGCACGGCAGGGCGCGCGATGCGCACCGTGGCGGGCATGCCGAGACGCAGGCGGTCGCCCTTGTCCTCGGCCAGCACGCGCACCTCGTACACGAGGCTGGTGCGCAGGTCTTCCGTCTGCACCGTCTTCGGTGTGAACTCCGCCACCGACGAGATGTAGCCGACCTTGCCCGCGATCGCCTGGCCGGGCAGGCTGTCGATGGCAATGCTGGCCGCCATGCCGGGCTTGACCAGGCCCAGTTCCGTCTCCCGCACGTAGGCCCGCACCCATTTGGGATCGGTGATCGCCAGCGTGTACACCGGCCGCTGCGGCGAAGCCATGTCGCCGGCTTCCATCAGGCGCGCCCGCACCACGGCGGCGATGGGCGCGCGCAGTTCCGCCTCCTTCAACTGCTGCGCCAGCACGGCTGTTTGTGCGCGCGCCGCTTCCAGCTGTGCTGCCGCCTGCGCGATGTCTTCCTTGCGCGCGCCGGCCTGCGCCAGCTCCTGCGCCTTGCGCGCGCCTTCCAGCCGCGCCTGCGCCGCCTTGCTGCGC
This sequence comes from Massilia sp. NBRC 108631, assembly GCF_059704565.1. Taxonomy (NCBI): domain Bacteria; kingdom Pseudomonadati; phylum Pseudomonadota; class Betaproteobacteria; order Burkholderiales; family Oxalobacteraceae; genus Massilia; species Massilia sp. NBRC 108631. The sequence continues at coordinate 10,419 of NZ_BAAKJE010000222.1, read as the reverse complement.
GCCGCCGCGTTGTCCACGTCCTGCAGGCTCACCGCGCGCCCCACCGGTCCTTGCACCAGCCCTTGCAGGCGCGCCAAGCTCTTGGCCGCCACGTCCGCCTCGGCCTGCGCTTCCGCCGTCTGCGCGCGCGCCTGGCCGACTTCCTGCGGCCGGTTGCCGGCGCGCAGCCGCGCCAGCGTCTGCTCCAGCGCGTTGGCCTGCGCGCGCGACTCGGCGATGCGCAACTCCAGCGTGGTGGTATCGAGCTTGCCCACCACCTGGCCGGCGCTTACCTGCTCGCCTTCCTGCACTGCCAGGCTGGCGATGCGTTCGCTGCCGTTGAACGCCAGCGATACCTGGCGCACGTCCACATTGCCGTACAGGACCAATGCCGTGTCGGCAGGGGAGGGGCGGCTGGCGTACCACGCCGCTGCTGCGGCAGACAGCACCAGCACGGTGACGAGGATGATCTTTTTGTTCATATGCAGTTCTCCAGCGCGCAAAGTATGCGAGAATTCTATATCAAATTTAAATTTGAATTTAAATTATTGGAAAATGTGCGGTGTTGTTCGTTCCCGCGCGCCTTCCCCTACAATATCGCCCCATGTCCTCTGTCAAGCCTAAACCAACTGCCGCGCCGCTGCGCGCCGCCCGCTCGGACGGCGACGCCACCCGCAGCGCCATCCTCGATGTCGCCGGGCAGGTGTTCGCGCAGCGTGGCTACGCCGACGCCACCAGCAAGGAAATATGTGCCCGCGCCGGGGTCAACATCGCATCGGTGAACTATCACTTCGGCAGCCGTGGCGGCTTGTACGAGGCGGTGCTGGTGGAGGCGCACAATCATTTGCTGCGGCTGGAGGAGATGCAGGCGCTGGCCGCCGGTCCGGGCGATCCGCGCCAGAAGCTGCGCGCCATCGTCAGCCGCATCGTCGAGCATGTGACGGGGCCGCGCGCGCATTGGGGCAGCCGGGTGGTGGTGCGCGAGCTGCTGGCGCCCAGCGAGCACGCGGCGGCGCTGGTGCAGCAGGCTATCGCGCCCAAGGCCGGGATATTGATCGGTATCGTCAGCCAGATCGTGGGGCTGCCGCCCACGCACCCGGCCATGCAGCGCAGCTTGTTCTTTACGGTGGCGCCGTGCCTGGCCATGCTGCTGGCTCCGGCCGAGCTGCGCACCCAGGTGCTGCCCGGCCTGGGCGGCGAACCCGCCCAGCTGGCGGACGACCTGCTGCGCTACGCGCTGGCCGGCATGGACGCCCTCGGCGCGCAGTACCGCGCCTGACTGCTCAACGGGCCGGGAAGGCGTGCTGCTTCGAGTGCGCCGCAATTGCCAGCGCGGCGGCCAGCAGCAGGCACAAGGTCCAGGGCAGCGACCACGCACCCGTTGCGCTCAGCAGCAAGCCGCCGAACAGCCCGCCGCCGGCGATGGCCAGGTTCCAGCTGGTGACCAGCAGCGACTGCGCCACGTCGGCCGAGCTGCCCGCCGCATTGGCCAGCGCGGTCTGGAAGAAGGTCGGTGCGCCGCCGAAGGCCAGGCCCCATACGCCCACTGCGATATACACCGCTGCCGGATGCGTGCCCCACAACCCCAGTGCCAGCGCCGCCAGCCCGAACGCCGCGGTGCTGCCCAGCACCATCGCGCGCAGGCGGCGGTCAATCAGCAGGCCTGCCAGCCACAGGCCGGCGATGGACGCGGCGCCGAAGATGAACAGTACCGCGTCCGCCTTGCGCTCCAGGCCGGCCGGGGCCAGGAAGGGCGAGATATAGGTGTACAGGATGTTGTGCGCCAGCACGTAGGCAAAGGTGGTGGCCAGCACCGCCTTGACGCCGCTGATGCCCAGCACCTGGCCCACCGGCGCACGGCGCGCGCCGCTCTGGCCGGGGAAGTCCGGCACGGCCGCCGTGACCCACGCGATCAGCGCGAGCGCCAGCATGCTCATGATGCCGAAGGCGTACTGCCAGCCCAGCGTGGCGCCGAGCAGCGTGCCGGCCGGTACGCCCAGCGACAGTCCCACCGGTATGCCGGCCATGGCCACCGCCATGGCGCGGCCCTTGTGCTGCGGCGCCACCATGCGCACGGCGTAACCGGCCAGCAGGGCCCACAGCATGCCGGCGAACACGCCGGCGACAAAGCGCGCCGCCAGGGTCAGCACGTAGCTGGTGGAGAGCGCCGTGACGCCGTTGACCAGCGCGAAGCCGGCGATGGTGGCCAGCAGCAGCGGCTTGCGGCGCAGGCCCTGCGTGGCGGCGGTGAGCGGAATGGCGCACAGCAGGGAGCCCAGCGCGTAGCTGGTGACCAGCTGGCCTACCATGGCGCCGCTGGCCTCGAGGCTGGCGCCCATCTGCGGCAGCAGGCCCGCGGGCAGCGCCTCGGTGAGGATGGTGATGAAGCCCGCCATGGCCAGCGCGAGCAGGCCGGAAAGCGGGAAGGGGGAATCGGATTTGCGCATGGTGTAGCCCTGTGGTTGAAGACCCGCCCACAGTAGCGGCGCTGCGTGCCGAGAAAAAGTGGGCTAGACTTCCGGACTTTGAGGACAATTCTGTCCTGAATCGGGGGTGGAAGCGGAAATGGAAAGTCTGAGCGGATTCAACGTGTTCGTGCAGGTGGCCGAGACGCGCAGCTTCGTGGCGGCCGGCCGGGCGCTGGGCATTTCCGCGTCTGCCATCGGCAAGAGCGTGGCGCGGCTGGAGGAGCGCCTGGGCGTGCGGCTGTTCCACCGCAGCACGCGCAGCATGACCTTGACGGCGGAAGGCAGGATGCTGCTGGAGCGCAGCCGCCGCGTGCTGGCCGAGATCGAGGCGGCGGAGCAGGAACTGTCGCAGTCGGCCACCCTGCCCACGGGCCGCTTGCGCGTCAGCTTGCCGCTGGTGAGCGGGCTGGTGTTGCCGCTGCTGGCCGATTTCATGCGCGCCTATCCCGCCGTGGAGCTGGACCTGTCCTTTACGGACCGCATGGTGGACGTGGTGGAGGAGGGCTACGACGCGGTGGTGCGTACCGGCGAGCTGCTCGATTCACGCCTGTCGTCGCGCCAGTTGGGCAGTTTCGGCACCGTCATTGTCGGCTCGCCGGCCTACTTTGCGCAGCACGGCGCGCCGCAGCGCCCGGCCGACCTGCCCGGCCATCCCTGCATGCATTACCGCTATCCGAACTCGGGCAAGCTGGAAGTGTGGCCGCTGCTGCGCGCGGAAGGCGAAGCGGAACTGCGCCTGCCCACTTCCATGATCTGCGATAACGCCGAAACCCGGGTCTGGTTCGCCTTGCAGGGCCTGGGCATCGCCTGCCTGCCGGCGTTCGCGGTGCGCGCCGAGCTGGCGGCCGGCACGCTGCGCACGGTGCTCGACGAGTATGTGGACCGCACCATTACCTTCCGCCTGCTGTGGCCATCGGGCCGCCACCTCACACCCCGGCTGCGCGCTTTCATCGATTTCATGGCCGAGCGCGGGCTGTAGCAGCGCGTCCCTGGCTCAGGGCGCCGGCGGATCGCTGCTGAACGCGCCCGTGTGCAGCTGTTCCAGGATGGCTTCCACCGCCGGATGCTTGATCTTGCGCTCGTTCGAAATGGCGTAGAACTGCTCCCGCAGTTCCGGCGCGTTCCCCACGTGCAGGGCGCCGAACTGTTCCTGGATGTCGTGCGCCAGCACCGAGGGGGCGAAGAATAGCCCCATGCCGTTGCGGCCGAAGGTGTTCAGCATGGCGTTGTCTTCGAACTCCCCCACCACGTCCGGCCGCACGCCATGCCGCACGAACCACGCGTCGATGCGGCCGCGCAGGGCGTTGTTGCGGGTTGGCAGCAGCAGCGGCGCACCGTTCAGGCTGTGGGGGAAGTTGCGCTTGTACTTGCTGGCCAGCTTGCGCGCGCCGAACAGCTGCATCTCGGTTTCCAGCAGCAGGTGGCTGAACACGCGCAAGCTGGGCGAGGCGCGCACGGCGCGGTCGGTCAGCACCACATCGAGTTTGTTCAAGGCCAGGTCGGCCAGCAATGAATCGAATTCATTCTCCATGCAGATCAGCTTGACCTTCTTGTCCAGGTGCAGCGTCATTTCCAGCAGGCGGTAGGCCACCAGCTTGGGCAGCGAGTCGGAAATGCCCACCGCCAGCCGCATGCGGCCGGCGTCCACGTCGGTCAGCGCCTGCTGCAGCCGGTCCTCCAGCTGGAAGATCTGGTCCGCATAGTCGAGCGCCACGCGGCCCGCCTCGGTCGGCACCAGGCGGCGCCCCTGCTGCGTCAACAGCACCGTGCCGAGCTGCTGGTCCAGCTGCGACAGCTGGGTGCTGACGGTCTGCACCGCCAGGCCCAGGCGCTCCGCGGCGCGCGTGACGCTGCCTTCCTTGGCCACGTTCCAGAAGAAGAAAAGGTGTCTGAAATTGATGCCGGCTGTTTTCATGGTTCTGCTTTTACGAAGTAATACTTCGATTATCTTCTATTTTTAAATGGTATGGAATTCTCTACACTGCGTGACATTCATCAATAAGAAAGGAAAAACCAGATGAAACACTTCAGAGTGTCATTCATTGTCTCCTTCATCTGCCTGGCAGTGGCCGGCTGGTGGGGCTATACGCATACCGGCTGGGGCGGCGCGCTCACGGCCCTGGGCATTGCCACCATCCTGGCGGTAATGGAAGTATCGCTGTCCTTCGATAACGCGGTGGTCAACGCCTCGGTACTGAAGACCTGGGACGAATTCTGGAAGAAGCTGTTCCTGGGCGTGGGCATCATCATCGCGGTGTTCGGCATGCGCTTGCTGTTCCCGCTGGTGATCGTGGCCGTGGCGGCCGACATCAGCATGGCCGAAGTCTGGACGCTGGCGCTGAACGACCCGAAAGCGTATTCCACGCACCTGACCAACCACCACGCTGAAGTGGCGGCATTCGGCGGCGCCTTCCTGCTGCTGGTGTTCCTGAACTTCCTGCTGGACAAGGACAAGGAAACGCACTGGCTGGGCAACGTCGAGAAGAAGCTCGGCTCGCTGGGCAAGATGTCCTCGGTCTCCGTGATGGTGACCATCGGCGCGCTGATGGCCTGCCTGACCATGGTGGAAGAGGGCCAGAAGCTGATCGTGCTGATCGCCGGCCTGTGGGGCGTGCTGATCTATGTGGCGGTTGACGGCTTGAGCAGCCTGCTGGAAGCGGAAGAAGAAGGCACCAACGTGGGCGACATGGTCAAGCGCGGCGGTATCGGCGGCTTCCTGTACCTGGAAGTGCTGGATGCGTCGTTCAGCTTCGACGGCGTGATCGGCGCGTTCGCCATCACCAACGACGTCGTGATCATCATGCTGGGCCTGGCCATCGGCGCAATGTTTGTGCGCTCCATGACCATCTTCCTGGTCGAGAAGGGCACGCTGGATGAATTCGTCTACCTGGAGCACGGCGCGCACTACGCGATCGGCATCCTGGCGGTGATCATGCTCGCCAGCATCAAGTTCCACATTCCCGAGATCTTCACGGGTCTGATCGGTGTGGCCTTCATCGTGGCGTCCATCTGGTCGTCGGTACGCCACCGCAAGCAGCAGGAAGCGCTCGGCGTCGCTGCCTGAGCGTTGTAAAGGAAACGCGGCGCGCCCAAAGAACACCGGCCCGCCGCGCATGCAGCAAGGTGTTCAACAACTTTTAGGAGTCACAAATCATGGCAATCAGTCTGCAAAAAGGCGGTAACGTTAATCTGAGCAAAGAAGCTCCGGGCCTGTCGAAGATGGTCGTAGGCCTGGGCTGGGATATCCGCAACACGGACGGCGCAGCTTTCGACATCGACAGCTCCGCCTTCCTGCTGAAGGTTGACGGCAAGGTCCGCGCCGACAACGACTTCATCTTCTACAACAACCTGAAATCGAGCGACACCTCGGTAACGCACTCGGGCGACAACCGTACCGGCGCCGGCGACGGCGACGACGAAACCGTCACCATCGAACTGTCCAAGGTGCCGGCCGAAGTGGACCGCATCGCGATCTGCGTCACCATCCACGACGCCGAGGCCCGCCGCCAGAACTTCGGCCAGGTGCAGAAGGCCTTCGTGCGTTGCGTGAACGCGGCCGGCAACACCGAGATCGCCCGCTTCGACCTGTCCGAAGACGGCTCGACCGAGACCTCGCTGGTGTTCGGCGAAGTCTACCGCAACGGCGGCGATTGGAAATTCCGCGCCGTCGGCCAGGGCTACAAAGGCGGCCTGGGCGCGCTGGCGTCGTCCTTCGGCGTTTCGGTGTAACCATGCCGGTGTTCACCGTTACAGGGGATGTCGATCCCTTCCTGCACGTGTCGCTGCGTCAGGGCGAAAAGATCTACTGCGAATCCGGCGCCATGGTCATGATGGAAGCGCCGCTGGAGCTGAAGGGCAAGATCACGGGCGGTATCGGCAGCGCAATCATGCGCACCTTTGCCAACGGTGAATCGTTCTTCCAGCAGCACATTGAGGCGGTGCGCGGCAACGGCGATTGCCTGTTGTCGCCCACGCTGCCCGGTGCGATGCAGGTGGTCGAAGTCGGCCCCCGGCAGTACATGATCAGCGACGGCGCTTTCGTGGCCGCGTCCTCCGGCGTGGAGCTGAAGGTGCGTACGCAGAGCCTGGGCAATGCGCTGTTCGCGCAGAGCGGCGGCTTTTTCATCACGGAGACGCAGGGCAGCGGCCAGCTGGCGGTATCGGGCTTCGGTTCGATTTCGCAGCTGGAAGTGGAGCCGGGCAAGGACGTGACGATCGATAACTCGCACGTGGTGTGCTGGGACAGTTCGCTGCGCTACGAGATGTCGGTGGCGACCTCGCAAAGCGGCGGCTTCCTGAGCAACCTGGTGAACAGCCAGACCAGCGGCGAGGGCATGGTGCTGCGCTTTTCCGGGCAGGGCAAGATTTTGGTGTGTTCGCGCAGCCGCCAGGGCTTCCTGGGCTGGGTGCGCGGCACCGGACAATAACTCGGAGGTAAATGAATATGTCAGTTAATCTGCAAAAGGGCCAGAAGATCTCTCTGGACAAGGAAGCGGGCAGCGCGCTGTCGCGCGTGGTGATGGGACTGGGCTGGGACGCCGTGAAGAGCAAAGGCTTCTTCGGTTTCGGCGGCGGCAGCGCGGAGGTGGACCTGGATGCCTCGTGCATCATGTTCGACACCGAGAACCGTCCGCTGGACGTGATCTGGTTCCGCCAGCTGAAAAGCCAGGACGGCAGCGTGGTGCATAGCGGCGACAACCGCACCGGCGCCGGCGACGGCGACGACGAACAGGTGACCGTGGCGCTGAACAGCGTGCCGGCCAACGTGAAGAGCATCGTGTTCACGGTGAACAGCTTCACCGGCCAGAGCTTCGCGCAAGTGCAAAACGCCTACTGCCGCCTGATCAACGCGGCCGACGGCAAGGAAGTGGCGCGCTTCAACCTGTCGGTGCAGGGCAACCACTCGGCGCAGATCATGGCCAAGCTGTACCGCCACAACGGCGAATGGAAGATGCACGCGATCGGTGAAAACGGCACCGGCCGCACCTTCGACGACCTGCTGCCGCAGATCGCGCCGCACCTGTAAAGAGCAAGTGTAGTACCGGGCGCCCCGCAGGCCGGTCTGTGGGGCGCCCAACCCGATGTTTGCTTCCCGGTGCGTGTTCCCCATGGCGCGCGCCTTTTCACGGCAGCCTGTTTTCAGGCTGCCGTTTTTTTATTTTGGTGGGGCGAATTGCGGCTGGCGCGGCTGATCGGCCGCCTGCCGCGCGGCAGGCAAGGACCAGACGCTGTCGGGAGCGCCTTGACGGGCGCGGCGGGCGGCGGCGCGGGCCATCCAGGCGAAGGCCAGCGCGGCGATGGCGGCGCTGGCATCGACGCCGGGGCGGTAGGTCCAGCCGGCGTAGGACGTGGCGTACGCGGTGTGCAGGCTGGCCAGGGGCACCGCCAGCGCGGTGGCGGCGCTTAGCCGCAGCAGCCCGATGCCGGCGCGCGCGGCGCCGCGCCAGAAGGCCCACGCCAGGCAGGCCAGGAACACGCCGTAGTAGACAGTGTAGTGCCAGGCGTTCGCGTCCAGCACGCGGCCGTACAGCAGCTTGGCCGCCGCCACCGTGAGCGAGATGCCGCACACGCTGCCCAGGCACACCCCCACGGTGCCTGCCGCCAGCCAGCGCGCCGAACGCTGCTGCAGCACCGGGCCGCTGCCGTTGCGCGCGGTCTTGCGGCGCGTTTCTATCCACAGCAGGTTCCCCGAATAGAACAGGAAGGCGCCCGCCAGCCCAAGCGCGAAATAGGTCCAGCGCACCGGCTCGCCGCCGAAGGTGCCGAAGTGCAGCGAGAAGAAGGAGGACACGGTCGCGGTCCAGTTGCCCTGCGCGCCGGGGAAGTAGGCGGTGTTGAGAATCTCGCCGGTGGCGGCATTCATCACCAAGAAGCCTTCCAGGCGCACCATGTAGCGCTTGTCGTGCCCTGCCACGCGCGCCATGGCGCCTGCGGTGCCGTACGCGCGGTACAGAATGCTGGTCGGCTCGAACTCCGGCGAGAAGGCGCGCACGCGCGCCAGCAGTTCCTGCGGCGCCAGCATGGCGGTAGGCGTGGCGTCCGGCTTGAGCGGGTAGATGCTGGTGCTCTTGAAGGCGGTTTCGATGTTGTCGCCGTAGATTACCTTGTCCTGCACGTCGTATACCGGGTCGTGCAGGCAGAACACCACGGCCGTCAGCGCGATGACGATGTGGAAGGGCAGGCTGGCAATGCCGATGGCGTTGTGCGCGTCCAGCCACATGCGCTTGAGGTTGCGCCCCACGCGCAGCGCGAAGAAGTCCTTCACCAGCGACGGCAGCAGGATAATCAGGCCGGACACCAGGGCCACCGAATACAGCAGGCAGATGGCGCCCACCAGCAGTTCCACGGTTTCGTGGTCGCCGGGAATGCCGGCCGTGCGGTGCAGGTCGTCGATGAACTGGGCCAGGCCGGACGGCTGTAGGCGCACCAGTTCCAGCTCGCCTTCCGGCGTGAATCCGGACGACCAGGGCATGCGGTCGGCGCGGCCGGTCTTCCAGGTGAGGCGGGCAGGGATCTCGGCGCTGTCGCCCAGGTGCAGGGTGAATTCCTTGCGGGCGTCCTTGCGCGCGGCCAGTGTCTGCTCGATCAGCGCGGCCGATTGCGCCAGCGGCGGGGCAGCCGTGGCGGCGGGCGGATTGGACCAGCGCGACAGCGTCTCCTCGAACATGGTGAGCGCGCCCGCATAGAACGCGATGAATAGCGCGAAGGCGCTCAGGATGCCGGTCCAGGTGTGGACCGATTTGTAGACTCGTATGACGTCGGCGCGCATGGCAGGCTCAGGATAGGTAATGGCGGCAGGCGGCGAGGGCGGCGAAGGCGAGCGCGTTGGCGCTGCCCAGCCATAGCCAGGCGCGCGCGCCGCTGCGGAACAGGAAGACCAAACTCAGCACGCCGCTCCATACCGGCGCGGTGAGCCACATGGTGGCCTGGAATTTGTTGGGGTGCATGGCGCCGCCCGGCGTGAGCCAGGCGAACAGCCCGCTGACGGCGATCGCCAGGCCGAAGCCGAGCACCACCCCGGCCAGGGTTTTGCTGAACCAGTCGCGCTGGATCATGGCTGGGTACTCCGCTTTGTCCCCGCTCCCGCCCTGGCCGCGCTGCGCAGCGTGCGCCAGGCCGCCAGGTAGGGCAATACGGCGAACAGCAGCATGGTGATGCTCAGCACCGCGAACAGCGCGGTGGAGAGGTGCGCCATCCTCAGCCAGAAGCACAGCGCCGCCGCCAGCAGGGCGCTGGACCCGAGGCGCAGCGCGCGCACGACGCCTGCGGACGGAGCTTGCGCCAGCCATTGCTGGCGCGGCGCGGACAGGTAGTAGCCGCACGCGGCGGCGGTGTTGGCCGCCAGCGCGAAGGCAAGCAGGATACGGTCCATGGCTTACTCCAGGAAAAATTCAAGCCCGCGCGACAGGGCGGGGAACATGGCGGAGCCATGGTTCTCGCCGGGCAGTTCGATGAAGCGCACGCGCGAGAGAGCGCGCGGCTGTCCCGGTTGCCCTGGCTGCGCCGGCTGCGCGGCTTGCAGCGCGGCGGCGAGCTGGCGGGCTTCGCCGACCATGCGGCGCTCCATCAGCGCCTTATTGCGCTCTGTGGCGGCGTTGGCCGCGCTGCCTGCTGCCGGTGCGCCGGAGGCGCGCGGCAGTGCGGCCTGTTCCAGTTCGCCCACGGTGATCAGCAGCTGCGGCTTGCCGCCGCTGCGCTGCGCCAGTCCGGCCAGGCCCGTGAGCACGTAGCGCTCGCGCCACCAGATCGACGGGCTGGCGGCGATGTAGGTCTGGAACGAGGCCGGCTGGGTGAACAGCGTGTGCAGCACGAACAGCCCGCCGTACGAATGCCCAAACAGCGCCTGCCGCTGCTGGTCGAGCGGCGCCAGTTGCTGCACCAGCGGTTTCAGTTCGAGGTTGATGAAGTCCAGGAAGCGCGCAGCGCCGCCTTCCTTGCCTGCGTCCGCCGCGCCCGGCCGGCCGGGCGCGCC
>NZ_BAAKJE010000221.1:0-11872 GCF_059704565.1 Massilia sp. NBRC 108631 | reverse complement strand
GGCGGCGGCGCGCCGGTCCAGGTGCAGCAGCAAGGCACGGAACCGGCGGCGCCGCCGTCCGACCGGCAGGGTAAATTCGTTTCCGTGGTGCTGGCCGACACCGAGGACGTGTGGACCGAACTGTTCCGCGCCAAGGGCGGCACCTACGTCAAGCCCAAGCTCAGGCTATTTACCGGCAGCACCGAAACCGCCTGCGGCACCGGGCAGTCCGCCGTCGGCCCCTTCTACTGCCCCGGCGACCAGAAAATCTACATCGACCTCAGCTTCTACCAGCTGATGCAGGAACGCTTCAAGGTCAACGGCGAGTTCGCGCAGGCCTACGTGATCGCGCACGAAGTGGGCCACCACGTGCAACACCTGAGCGGGATCTCGGACAAGGTGGACCAGCAGCGCCGCCGGGCGTCCGAACGCCAGGGCAACGCCTTGTCGGTGCGGCTGGAATTGCAGGCCGACTGCTTCGCCGGCGTGTGGGCCTACCACGCCAACCGCGCGCGCAGCATCCTGGAACAGGGCGATGTGGAAACGGCGCTCAACGCCGCCACCGCCATCGGCGACGACGCGCTGCAACGCCAGTCCCAGGGCCACGTGGTGCCGGATTCGTTTACGCACGGCAGCTCGGAGCAGCGCGTGCGCTGGTTCAAGCGCGGCATCGAAAGCGGCGACACCGCGCGCTGCAACACCTTCGACGCACAGCAGCAGCTGTAAGCGCCCAAGCCCGGCCAGCTACCGGAAAGCGACCCGCAGCAGCTGCTCCGGAGCGCCGCCGGCCACGCTGCTGCCGGGTACCACCATCAGCAGTTCGCCGCCAACGTCGCCGCGCCGGTCAATATCGATGCGCACCTTCAGCTTCTGGTCCAGCGCCACGAAGGTGTTGGGCGACACCGCCACAATCTGGTGCAGCCCCATCTCGCCCACTTCGGCGTACATGCGCGTGCCGACCCGCTTGAGCACCAGCACCTGCCCGTTCGACAGCTCATAGCCGCCCTTGAAGGCGCCGAAATCCGCCTCATCCATGTAGTGCCGGCGCGTCGGCGCGTCTATCCTCAGCTGAGGGGCCGGAATGGTTACCGTTTCCTCCTGCTGTGCGGTCTGAGCACTTGCGGGCAGCCACCCCGCACCCATGGACACCGCTCCCAATAATGCAGCCAGTATTAGTTTTTTCATGATAAGTACCATCCCTGTTTTGCTGGACCACCATCCGGACTAAATCCCCGCCTGCCTTGTGCAGCAGGTCCGGTTCATTGTAGGCAGGCGCGCTGCCGCTGGCGTCATCCAACTGGATGAGGCGGCAGCAAGGTGGCAGTGGAACCATGGATCAGGGCGATCAGTTCGCCTTGCCGGCGCGTCGAGGTCTTGCCGTACACGCGGTGCAGGTGGGTCTTGACAGTGTTGACGGTGACGCCGGTGGCCGTCGCGATGTCTTCCAGCGAGGCCCCCGCCGCCAGCGCCCGGCTCACCGCAGCCTCCGCCGGCGTGAGCTCGAACAGCTGCTGCAGCACCTCGGCAGACGCGGTCACGGTTTCCGGGTCGCGCGCCATGACGATGGCGCAGGGCCTGCCGCCACCCGTGCGGCCGCCGGCCAGCATGAAGGGCGCCACCGACAAGGTCAGCGGCAAATGGCCGCCGCGCGGCAGGCAGAGCGACTGCGGCGCCTGCGCCGGCCCGCCCAGCGCGCCGGGTTCCAGGCAGCGCACCGCGCGCCGCACCATGTGGGCCAGCGTTTGCGCGCCGCGCGAGGCAGTCTGCGCCAGGCGCGCGCCGCGCAACTGCAGCGGCGATTCGGCGCCAAACACCCTGCCGGCCGCGCCGTTCGCGTACAGCACCGTGAGCCCGGCGTCGAGCAGCACCACCGCCGTGGCCAGCGCGTCCAGCGCGGCCACGCTGCAATGCTCCGCCAGGTCGTTATGGGCCAGGCGGCTGCGCATTTGCAGCGCGCGTTCCAGATGGGGGAGGAAAGTGCTCAGCCAGCCCTCATCGGCGCCGGCCAGTGCGGTGCCGGCGCCGGCCGGCTGCAACAGCGCCGCCGCGTTGTGGGCGCCGAAGGCGACAGCAAGATCGGCACACAGGCCGGGCCAATGGTCTTCATGCAGGGCGGCATCGTACAGGCGCCCGATCAAATCGTATTGCAACGCCAGATCTCTCGCCTGCATAACGCCTCCGCCACCGCTGCCGCACGCCGCTGTCCGCCACCGCTGTCCAATACAACTATCAGCTTAGGACGCAGCACCGGGAATTGCCACTTATTCGGTAACATTTGGTATTTTTATCTATGATGTCCGGCGCGCATTGCCACGGCCAAACGTATAAGTGCGCCCTGGTGCATACTACGCATTTCCGCTCCACTATCCACGCCGCCATGCCTGCCGCCGCTACCGATACCGCCAACGCCGCCGTTGCCGATCCCGCGCTCGCCTTTTCGCGGCTGCGCCCGCGCCTGTTCTCCATCGCCTACCGCATGCTGGGCGTGCGCGCCGACGCCGAGGACGTGGTACAGGATGCCTGGCTGCGCTGGGACGGCAGCGCGCGCGACGCCCTGCAGTCGCCGGAAGCGTGGCTAGTCACCATCGTCACCCGCCTGTCGATCGACCGCCTGCGCGCCGCCAAGGCCGAGCGCGAATCCTATGCCGGCTGGTGGCTGCCGGAACCGCTGGTCGAAGTGGATGAGCGCACGCCGGAAACCCAGGCTGAGATGGCCGGAGAGCTGGGCGTGGCCTTCCTGTGGGTGCTGGAGCGCCTCTCGCCGGACGAGCGCGCCGCCTTCCTGCTGCGCCAGGTGTTCGACTACGACTACCGCGAAGTGGCCGAACTGCTGGGCAAGAGCGAAGCGACCTGCCGCCAGATGGTGCACCGCGCGCAGGAGCGGGTGCAGCAGGACCGCAAGCGCTTCGGCGTCGACCAGGAAGCGCACCGCAGCCTGCTGGCCAAATTCCTCGACGCCGCGCGCAGCGGCCAGGCTGCGGCCATCCAGGCGCTGCTGGCGGCCAACGTGGAACTGGTGAGCGACGGCGGCGGCAAAGTGCCGTCCTTCCCGCGCATCATCCACGGCACCGGCGCCGTAACGCGGCTGTTCTGCCGCACGCTGGACAAGCATCCGGGCCAGGTGGCGTACCGCATGGCCATGCTGAACGGCGAGCCGGGCATGCTGCGCTATATCGGCGGCAAGCTGGAATCGGCGCTGGCCTTCCTGGTGGTGGACGGCAGCATCGCCGGCATCTACGTGGTGCGCAATCCGGACAAGCTGGGCGGCGTGCCGCCATCCATCTGAACCGCCAGGCCCGGGCCGGCAGCGGCATGCAGCGGCGCGGCGCGGTTCCGCGCTAGGCGGCTTCGGCGCGGTTCCGCGCTAGGCGGCTTCGGCGCGGTTGCGGCCGTTCGCCTTGGCGCGGTACAGCGCCTGGTCGGCCGCGTGCAACAGGGCCGCGGCACCGTCGGCCGCAGCGCCTGCCGCGCCCAGCGTCGCACCCAACCCTGTTCCACCGCCTGCCGGGCTGCCTTGCGCCGGCACCGCCGCCGCCACGCCCACGCTGACCGTCACGCGCCCGAACGGCGACAGCGCGTGCGCCAGCGCCAGCGCCTCCACCGCCAGCCGCAGGCTGTCCGCCATGCGCAACGCTTCCTCGACGCTGGCGGCCGGCGCGATGAAGGCGAATTCCTCGCCGCCGTAGCGCGCCACGACGTCGCCGGCGCGGTGCAGGCCGCCCGCCAGCGCCTGCGCCACGCGCCGCAGGCAATCGTCGCCGGCGGCGTGGCCGTAGTGGTCGTTATAGGGTTTGAAATGATCCACGTCGAACATGGCCACGGCCAGCGCCTCGCCGCGCCGCGCCGCGCGCCGCCATTCGCGCTCCAGGGCGCCGTCGAAGCCGCGCCGGTTGGCGATGCCGGTCAGCGCGTCGGTGGCCGACAGCGCGGCCAGCTTCTGGTTCGATTCCTGCAGCGCGCGGGTGCGCTCGGCCACCATGGCCTCGAGCCCCGCCGCGCGCGCGGTCAGGCGGCGCACGCGCCAGCGGTACAGCACCGCCAGCAGCGCCAGCACGGCGGCCGCCAGCGCGGCGCGGAACCACCAGGTTTGCCACAGCGGCGGCGTGATGGTAATCGGCAGCACCACTTCGCTCTTGCTCTCCAGGCCTTTGTTGTTGCTGCCCATTATGCGCAAGCGGTAGCTGCCCGGGTTCAGATTGGTATAGGTCGCGACAGGCCGGCTGGCGTCGGCCTCCACCCAGTATTGATCGAAGCCTTCCAGCTTGTAGCGGTAGCCGTTGCGGCGCGGTTCGGCGTAGTGCAGGGCTGCGAACTCGAGGGTCAGCACGTCGGCGTGCCACGGCAGGGTGAGCGACTGCGGCGCCGTCACGCTGCCTTCCAGCACCACGCCGGCCGGCATGGCGCCCGGCCGCAGCGGACGGTTGAGCAGGCTGATGCCGGTGATGGCCAGCTGCGGCGGCCGCGACACGCTGCTGTGGATGGCCGGGTTGACGCTGGTGATGCCGCTGGTGCTGCCGAAGTACAGGCGGCCGTCGCTGCCGCGCGCGGACGCGTCCAGGTAGAAGCCTTCGGTCAGGCCGTCCTCCACCGAGTAGTGGGTCACGCTTTCGCTGACCGGCTCCAGCTTGGACAGGCCGGCCACCGTGCTGACCCACAGCATGCCGGAGCGGTCGGACTGGATCGCCTCCACCATCTGCTTGCCCAGGCTGCCCTTGGCGCTGAAGCGGCGCACTTCCATCTTGCCGTCGCGGAAGCGGATGCGGTTCAGGCCGCGCGCCGTGCCCACCCAGATATTGCCTGCGGCGTCCTCGTGCAGGCAGGTGATGCGGTCGCTGCTCAGGGTGGCAGCGTTGGCCGGGTCGCTGCGCACGCGGCTGAACTTGCCCGTTTCAGGGTCGCGCACATCGAGGCCGCCGCGGAAGAACTCGCCGGTCCACACCCTGCCCGCGCTGTCCTCCATCAGCGTGGTCACGCCGTCCACGCTGCGGCTGCCGGAATCGCGCGGGTCGTGCGCGTGCACCGTGTGCGCGCCGCTGGCGGTGTCGTAGCGCACCAGGCCGGCGCTCGTGCCCAGCCACAGCACGCCGCCGCGCCCGGGCGCGATGCGGTTGATGAAGTCGATGCCGCCGCTGCCGAAATGGATCGCCTGGAACGGCCCGTCCGGCCGCTCCAGCCGGTTCAGGCCGCGCGAGGTGCCGGCCCACAGCGGCCCGCCCGGCTGCTGGTACAGGCTGTAGACCACGTTGTTGCTCAGGGTGCCCGGCTGTTTCGGGTCGGCCGCGTAGTGCCGCAGCAGCTTGCGCGCGGCCGGGTCGAACAGCACCAGGCCGTCGTCCACGCCCAGCCACAGCTTGCCGTCCGGGGCCGCGCCCAGGCTGCGCACGAAATTGCTGGCCTTGAACACGTCCGGCGCCACGTCGCGCGGCACGATGCGCTCGAAGCCGTGGTAGCCCAGGTTGGCGCGGCTCACACCGTCCGTGAAGCTGCCCACCCACAGCGCGCCGGTGCGGTCGTGCATGGTGAGGTTGATGGCGTTGGTGGACAGGCTGTGGCTGTCCTCTGCGCGGCGCTGGTAGACCTGGAAGGTGTCCGTTGCGCGGTCCCAGCGCCACACGCCGGCGGTGCGGGTGCTGATCCACAGGTCGCCGCCCAGGTCCTCGTCCAGGTGGGTGACGCGGCCGGTCTGCTGCGGCAAGCGGCGCCGCGTCTCCCAGGGCGTGCCGGCCTTCCACAGCACCAGGCCGTCGTCCGTGCCTATCCACAGTTTGCCGGCGCTGTCGGCATGCAGCGCGCGCACGTCGTTGCCCTTGACGCTAGGCGCGGCCGGGTCGTCCACGCGGTAGTGCACGAAACTGCTGCTGCCGGGGGCCAGGTAATCCAGGCCCCCGGGCCAGGTGCCGGCCCAGATTCCACCCTGCGCGTCCATGGCCAGCGCGTTGATGTCGTTGTGGGCCAGGCTGTCCGGCCGCGCCGGGTCGTGCTGGTGGATCAGGAAGCGGCCGGTCTTCGGATTGAAGTGCTGCAGGCCGCCCCAGGTCGCCAGCCACATGCCGCCGGCCCCGTCGGAGATGATGCGGCGCACGATGCGGTAATTCTTCGGCCCCGAGTCCGGCACGTAGCGCACAAAGCCGTCGCTGGCCGGATCGTAGCGCACCAGGCCCTCGTCGGTGCCGGCCCAGATGCGGCCCTGCTCATCGCTGTAGAGCGCCGCGATGCGCCCGCCGGGCAGGCTGTGCGGATCGAGCGGGTCGTTCTGGTAGCGCACCGCCTGCCGGCCGTCGTAGCGGAACAGGCCGCCCTCTATCGTGCCTATCCAGATGAAACCCTGCCGGTCCTGCAGCATGGCGATGATCGATTGCGCGTCCGACCCCAGCGTGTCGACGCGCTTGAACGCCAGTGCCTGCGGCGCAGCTGCTGCGGGCGGCGCGGCTGCGGCAAGCTGGGCGGCCAGCAGGACGGCAAGGATGAGGGGGGCAAGTTTCATGGTCGGGGCCAGTATACGCATATCGCTTTCAGTGAAGCAACACTACGCCGCCGATTTGTCGTTATAATTTCCTCAATAAAAGTCAACCCGGCCGCCATGAACGTTTCAAATCCCTCACCCTCCCCGGCGCAGCGCCCGGCCAGGCGCGCCGCCCGGTTGCTGAAACGCGTGCTGCGGCCGCGCAGCGCGGGCTTCCGCTGGGGCGTGCTGGCGGTGGGCCTGGCGATCGCTTGCGTGCTGCTGCAGCGCCAGATCGTGTTTCAGCAGCACGGCAGCGAGCTGGCCGCCGCCACCAGCGAACTGGCCTCCAAAGTGCAGGGTGAAAGCAGCGAAAACAAGGTGATCGGCGGCGCCATCCTGATGGGGCTGGTCGAATCCAGCATCAAGCAGCTGCTCGAGGGCAAGCTGGCGTTCGACTCGAACGAGATCCACGCCGACTTCGCCGCCATCATCGACCAGTATGGCGCCGACAATGTGTTCGTGCTGTCCGGCGACGGCACCACCCTGGCTTATCTAAACAAGGAAGGCAAGGCCTCCGGCCTGGGCCGCAACCTGGCGTTCCGGCCCTACGTGCGGCGCGCGCTGGCCGGGCAAGCCACGGTCTACCCGGCCATCGGCGGCACCTCGCGCGAGCGCGGCCTGTACTTCGCGGCCCCGGTCCACGGCGGCAACAGCCGCGACACGCCGATCACCGGCGCCTATGCCATCAAGATGCCGGTGGCCGATATCGACCGCCTGCTGGAACGCACCGCCGACCCGGTGCTGCTGCTGTCGCCGGACGGCGTGGTGTTCGCCAGCAACCGCGCGGCCTGGCTGCTCAAGCTGGCCGGCCAGGTGAGCGTGGAGCGGCGCGAGGACCTGGTGCGCGGCAAGCAGTTCGGCAGCCTGTTCGACGACGACGGTCCGGAGCACTTGCACTTCAGCATCGAAGGCAAAGCGGCGTGGCTGAACGGCGCTTTCCATGCAGTGGCCTCGGCCCCGCTGAACTGGCCGGACGACAGCGGCAACCCGTGGCGCGTGGTGCGGCTGCAGGACCGCAGCGCGTGGCTGCCGCTGTGGCGCGATGTGGCCGTGGCAGCCGGCGCGCTGCTGGCCGTCTGGCTGCTGGCGCTGGTGGTCACGGGCCGCCAGCGCCAGCAGGAAGCGACGCGCCGGCTGCGCTTCGACAACGAGCAGCGCATGCGTGAAATTACCAACAACCTGCCGGTGGCGGTGTACCAGTTCCGCGTCGGCGTGGACGGCAGGCCGGTGTTCAACTTCATGAGTCCCGCCATCACCGCCATCACGGGCTTGCAGCCGAACGACGTGCTGGGCAACGGCAGCCTGCTGTTTTCGCTGCTGGACCCGGACGGCGAAGCCGGCCACGGCGGACTGCTGGCGCAGGTGGCCGAAGCGGCACTGCACCAGCGGCCGCTGCACCGCAGGCTGGCCTTCGGCGGCCATGCCGGCGCCGCGGGCACACGCTGGGTCGAGCTGCACTGCACCTGTGCGCACCAGCCCGACGGCAGCGACGTCTGGAACGGCTACCTGGCCGACATCACCGCCGAACACAATGCCACGCAGGCGCTGGGCGCAGCCAAGCAGGCGGCGGAAGACGCCACCCGCAGCAAATCCATGTTCCTGGCCAATATGAGCCATGAAATCCGCACCCCGATGAACGCCATCATCGGCATGAGCCACCTGGCGCTGAAGACCGGCCTGACGCCGCGCCAGCACGACTACGTGCAGAAAATACAGCGCGCCGGCCAGCACCTGCTGGGCATCATCAACGACATCCTGGACTTCTCCAAGATCGAAGCCGACAAGCTGCAGGTCGAGCACACCGCTTTCGAATTGAACCAGGTGCTGGAAAACGTGGCCACGGTGATCGCCGACAAGGTCAACGCCAAGGGCCTGGAACTGGTGTTCGACGTCGCCAGCGACGTGCCGGACAGCCTGGTGGGCGACCCGCTGCGGCTGGGCCAGATCCTGATCAACTACGCCAACAACGCCGTCAAGTTCACCGAGCGCGGCGAAGTGGACATCATGGTGCGGGTGCAGGCCAGCGGCGACGGCAAGGCGTTGCTGCGCTTCGCCGTGCGCGACACCGGCATCGGCCTGACGCAGCAGCAAATGGCGCAGCTGTTCCAGAGTTTCCAGCAGGCCGATTCCTCCACCACCCGCAAGTACGGCGGCACCGGCCTGGGGCTGGCCATTTCCAAGAAACTGGCCGAGCTGATGGGCGGCGCGGTGGGCGTGGAAAGCGAATATGGCAAGGGCTCCACCTTCTGGTTCACGGCCAGCCTGGCGATAGGCGAAGCGTCGCGCCGGGTGCTGCTGCCGCATCCGGACCTGCGCGGCCGCCGCATCCTGGTGGTGGACGACAACCAGAACGCGCGCGCGGTGCAAACCGGCATGCTGGCGTCGATGCGCTTTGAAGCCGGCGCGGCGGCGTCGGGCGAGGAGGCGCTGCAGCGCGTGCGGGCGGCGGCCGGCACACCGGAAGCGTTCGACGTGGTGCTGCTGGACTGGCAGATGCCGGGCATGAACGGCGCCGAAACCGCCGCCGCGCTGCAGGCGCTGGCGCGGGAACTGAAGCTGGAGCGTCCGCCGCGCCTGGCGATGGTGACCGCCTTCGGCCGCGAGGAAGTGCTGGCGCAGGCGCGCGCGGCCGGCATCGAGGACGTGCTGGTCAAGCCGGTCAATCCATCGGTGCTGCTGAACACCCTGATCCGCCTGCTGGGCGGCGATTACGAGGACGATCCGGAATATGCGCTGCGCGCCGCGCGCGCGCCGCTGTACGAATCCATGTCCGGCGCGCTGGCGGCGATAGGCGGCGCGCGGGTGCTGCTGGCCGAAGACAATGCGCTGAACCAGCAGGTTGCCACCGAGTTGCTGCAGGACGCCGGGCTGCTGGTGGAGGTGGCCGCAACCGGACTGGAAGTGCTGCAGATGGCAGGCGGGAAGCGCTACGACATCGTGCTGATGGACATGCAGATGCCGGAGATGGACGGCCTGGAAGCGACCCGCCGGCTGCGCGCCATGCCGGAACTGGCGCAGCTGCCCATCGTCGCCATGACCGCCAACGCCATGGACAGCGACCGTGAACAATGCCTGGCGGCCGGCATGGTGGATTTCGTCAGCAAGCCGATCGAACCGGACGAGCTGTGGCGCGCGCTGCTGCGCTGGATACCGCCGCGCCATGCCGCGTCGGCCGGGACAGCCGCAGCTGGCGGCCATGGCGCGCTCCAGGGCGCGGACCAGGGCAACGGCGCGCAAGCCGGCGATGACTGCGGGCTGCCCGCCACCATCTCCGGCCTGGACATGCAGGCCGGCCTGCGCCGCGTGCTGGGAAAAAGGCCGCGCTACCTGGCCATGCTGCGCGGCTTCGTCGCCAACCAGTCCGGCGCCGCCGCACAGATCGCCATCGCTGCCGATGCCGGCGACCACGGCACGGCAGAACGCCTGGCCCACACGCTCAAAGGCCTGGCAGGCAACATTGGCGCGGACGGCTTGCAGGACGCGGCCGCCGAACTGGAGAGAGCCTGCGGCGCTGCCGCGTTCGGCGGCGGGGACGCCGCCAGCCGCCACGCATTGAACGCCGCGCTGGACGCCGCCGCGCTCGCGCTCGACCAGCAAGTGGCAGCCATCAACGCGGCCCTGCCCGCCGAGGCGTGCGGCGCCGCAGCAGCGGTGACGGTCGATACCGCTCTGCGCGACGACGTCCGTGCCCAGCTGGTGCGCCTGCTGTCCGACGACGACGCCCAGGCCGAAAAAGTACTGATGGAACACCAGGCGCTGCTGGCCAGCGCCTATCCCGACCACATCCGCCGCCTTCAGCAAGCGATCGGCCAATTCGACTTTGAGACGGCGCTCGCCGTTCTGGAAGAAGTGCAAACATGAGCTATCCTCCCGGTTTTACCCGCAAGCCCGTGGTCCTGGTAGTGGACGACACCCCGGACAACCTTTCCCTGATGAGCGGACTGCTGTCGGCCGACTACACCGTCAAGGTGGCGCCAGGCGGCGCACGGGCACTGAAGATCGCCCAGGGCGACGTCCCGCCCGACCTGATCCTGCTCGACATCATGATGCCGGAGATGGACGGCTACGAAGTGTGCCGCCAGTTGAAGGCGGACCCGCGCACGGCCGCCATCCCGGTTATTTTCCTCACGGCGAAATCCGAAGTGAAGGACGAACAGCATGGCTTCAAGCTGGGCGCGGTGGACTACATCACCAAGCCGGTCAGCCCGCCCATCGTGCTGGCGCGCGTGCGCACGCACCTGACGCTGAAGGCCTCCGCCGACTTCCTGCGCGACAAGAACGACTACCTCGAAAAGGAAGTGGCGCGCCGCACCGACGAAGTGCGCGCGGTGCAGGACGTCACCATTCTCACCATGGCCTCGCTGGCGGAAACGCGCGACAACGACACCGGCAACCACATCCTGCGCACGCAGTGGTACGTGAAACTGCTGGCCGACCACCTGCAGCACCACCCGCGCTTCGCCGCCGAACTCACGCCGGCCTACATCGAGGTGCTGTTCAAGTCCGCGCCGCTGCACGACATCGGCAAGGTCGGCATCCCCGACCGCATCCTGCTCAAGCCTGGCCGCTTCGAACCGGACGAATGGGAAATCATGAAGACCCACTGCGCGCTGGGGCGCGACGCCATCGTTCACGCCGAGCAGCGGCTGGGCGTGGAAGTGCCTTTCCTCAGCTGCGCCAAGGAGATCGCCTACTCGCACCAGGAAAAATGGGACGGCAGCGGCTACCCCGAAGGCCTGGCGGGCGACGCCATTCCCCTGTCGGCGCGCCTGATGGCAATAGCCGACGTGTACGACGCGCTGATTTCACGCCGCGTCTACAAGGAGCCGATGCCGCACGCGAAAGCCGTGGCGCTGATCCGCGAAGGACGCGGCAGCCACTTCGACCCCGACATCCTGGACGCCTTCGTGGCGCTGGAAGCCGAATGCAAAGCCATTGCCGAACGCTACCTCGACAGCGATGAAGACCTGAAACTGCACGCGCAATGAACTACGAAAAACTCAACTTCCTGGTGGTGGACGACGTCCCCGCCATGTGCCAGATCACGGCCAACCAGCTGCGCGCATTGGGCGCGCTCGACGTGCATACCGCCGGCAATGGCGCGGACGCCTTGCGCCTGCTGCAAAGCCGCCCCATCGACCTGGTGCTGTCGGACTGGAACATGCCATTGATGGACGGCCTGGCGCTGCTGCGCCACATCCGCGCAGACGCCAGGCTGGCCCACATCCCCATGGTGATGGTGACGGCCGACGCGGACCGGGAGCGCATAGCGCAAGCCATCGGCAGCGGCGTGTCCGACCTGCTGGTCAAGCCGTACACGCGCCAGCGGCTGGAAGACAAGATCGCCGGCGCCTTGAGCCGCCGGGTGCGCGCACCCGGCACGGCGCC
>NZ_BAAKJE010000220.1:0-28763 GCF_059704565.1 Massilia sp. NBRC 108631 | reverse complement strand
CCCACTTCGGGGTCAGACCCCGAAGTGGGCAGAATGCGGCTCAGTTCGCTTTGCGGACGGTTTTCCCCTATGAAGACAGCGGCGCAGCAGCCAGCTGCGTAGTATTGCTCGATGGAATTCTGGTTCCCCAAACCAACTTTATGCCTGGCGAGCTGAGCCGCATCCCGACCACCTCGGGGTCTGACCCCGATCTTGGGGGATGCGGCTCAGCTTGCTTTAGGGGCGGCTTACTTGGCGGCCGGGATGGGTGCGGGGAGGGCGGCGGCGTCGCGCGCGGCGCGGAATTCGGCGCCGGGCTTCCATTGCGGCGTGGCGGCGTCTTGCGCGGCGCGCAGGCCGACCTGGAACAGCAGTTCGACATCCTGCACCGCGCCGCTCAAGTCCCAGTTGGGATGCACCACGTCCGTTACCTTGTGGTAGTCGTGCGCCGTGTAGGCGTCCAGCGTGCCGGCGGCGTAGCCGGGCGGCTTGCCGATGAACTCGCGCCCGCCGTGCGTGTACACCACCGGCACCCCCATCTTGGCAAACTCGAGCTGGTCGCTGCGGTAGAACGCGCCCATTTCGGGATTGCCTTCCGGCCGCACCACCCGCCCCTGCAACTTGGCCACCGCCGCCACCAGCTCGTCGGCCGTCGATTTGCCGTGGCCGGTAAGCTCGATGTCGCGCGTCTTGCCCCACAGGTTCAGGCCGTCCACGTTGATGTTGAGCACGGTTTTCGCGGCCGGGAACAGCGGGTGCCGCGCGTAGTACTGCGCGCCCAGCAGCCCGCGCTCTTCGCCCGTGGTGAGCAGGAACAGCACGCTGCGCCTGGGCGCCTGCGGCAGCGCCTTGTACGCGCGCGCTATTTCCAGCAGCGCCGCCACGCCGGACGCGTTGTCCTGCGCGCCGTGGAAAATTTGCCTGGTGCGCGGGCCGGGCAGCGATTCGTCGATGCCGAAATGGTCCCAGTGCGCGCTGTAGATCACCACCTCGTCCTTGAGCTTGGGATCGGCGCCGTCGATTTTGGCCACCACGTTGTGCGACGGCATTTCGTTCCACGCATTGGCCACGCTGGCCGTGACGGTGGCCCCCAAGGGCACCGGCTTGAATTCGCGCGACAGTGCCGCTTTCTTGAGCGCGTCGAAGTCCTGCCCGGCGGCCCGGAACAGCTCCCTGGCGCGCTCCAGCTGCAGCCAGCCGGCCACGCCGGGATAGCTCGGGTGGTCGCCCTTGGTGTACTTCAGGCCGTAGCTGCCGCGGCCCCAGCTGTTGCGCACCACGTCGTAGGGATAGCCGGCCTGCCGCGTTTCATGCACGATCAGCGCGCCGGCCGC
This sequence comes from Massilia sp. NBRC 108631, assembly GCF_059704565.1. Classification (NCBI taxonomy): domain Bacteria; kingdom Pseudomonadati; phylum Pseudomonadota; class Betaproteobacteria; order Burkholderiales; family Oxalobacteraceae; genus Massilia; species Massilia sp. NBRC 108631. Next base: position 27,450 of record NZ_BAAKJE010000220.1, on the reverse strand, counting down.
GCCCAGCCGCGCGGCGGTTTCGAACTTGTTGCTCCAGCGGCCGTAGTAGCTGGTGACGGCGCCGCCAAACTGCGCCGGGTCCAGCCGCGACGGCCGTTTCGGGTCCGGCAGCGGCGGGTCGTTGATCAGCATCACCAGCGTCTTGCCGCGCAGGTCCATGCCCTTGTAGTCGTCCCATTTGTATTCCGGCGCCTGCACGCCGTAGCCGACGAACACCAGCTCGGAATTGGCCAGCGCCACCTTGCGTTCCACGCGCGGTGTCCAGGCCACGTAGTCGGCCGGAAAATTCAGCGGCACCGGCTTGCCGGCGGCGCTGTAGACCAGCGTCGGCGACGGCTGCACGTACACCAGCGGCACTTTCTGCAGGTAGCTGCCGTCCGGGTTGGCCGGCGCCAGGCCAAGCTTCTTGAGCTCGTCCTGCAGATAGGTGATGGTGATGGCTTCTCCCCGCGTGGCCGGCGCGCGGCCTTCGAACTCGTCCGAGGCCAGCGCCTTGATGTGGCGCAGCAGGTGGCCGCCGTCGATCTTGTGGGCGGCCGCTGAGGCTGATGCTGAGGCCGGCGCTGCGGCGGGCACTGGCGCGGCCGGAACCGCGGCGGCGGCAGCCGTGCCGGACAGTAGCGCGAGCGCCAGGCTGGACATTTTTTTCATTGGAACAGTTGCGGAAAACTCAATTCCAACATTGTGTCATATCCAGCCCGCTTGCATCACATTCGCAGCCCGGCAAAGCAACACATTTGAAAAGCAGATGATTTGAAACAGATAATTGCGCTTTTTTATCGCCAAATTAAATCATAAGATGACTCCATCGAAACGTATCACCTTCCAGGAGAAAACATCATGAACGCCAAACACCTCATCGCTTCCGTCTCCCTGATCTTCGCTGCCGGCGCCGCCCTGGCCGAGCCAGCCGAGCTGAACTTCCCCAGCCTGGCCGCCGCGCCTGGCACCGGCCTGACCCGCGCCGCCGTGCAGGCCGAAGTCATCCGCGCCCGCAACGCCGGCGAACTGGAACTGAGCGAAGTGAACTACCCGCCGCTGGCCCCGGCCACTTCCACGCTGACCCGCGAGCAAGTGAAGGCCGAGGTGATCGCCGCCCGCGCAAACGGCGAACTGGACATCAATGAAGTGAACTACCCGTCCTTCTTCGATGCCCGCGTGCAGCGCCCCGCCGCCACCCTGACCGCCTCGGCAAAACGCAGCGCCGCTGCCCAATAAAGAGGCTTGGTTTGTTTTGCGCAACACCCCGGCCCGCAAGGCCGGGGCCGCGCCGCGATTAAGTGGTTTTCCTCCCTCCATTCAGAGTATTCTTGTCCTACAAGAACATTCTATGGAGACAGCAGTGAGCAATCTTTCTTTCCGTCAGAAGCTGTGGATCCCGTTGATTTGCAGTTTGTTCTGCATCACCGCCATCTTCCTGTACGACGCCATCCAGCTGCGCAACACCCGCATCGAAGAGCGCATGGCCGATCTGGCCAATCTTGACGACCTCGGCATCAGCGTGCTGAAAATGTACGGCGACAAGGCCCAGTCCGGCGCGATGAGCAAGGAGGAGGCCCAGAAGCAAGCCATGGCCGTCATCAAGAGCATGCGTTATGGTAAAGATGGCTATCTGTCCATCACCAGCAATGCCGGCGTGACCATCATGCATCCCATCAAGCCGGAGAACGACGGCAAGAACATGATGGACTTCAAGGACCCCAAGGGCACCTATCTGTACCGCGACATCGTGGCCGTGGCCAACAGTCCGGCCGGCACCGGCTTCGTCAAGTACTGGTGGCCGCGCCCGGGCGCCAAGGAGGCTTCGCCCAAGCTGAGCCACGTCATCAGCTACAAGCCGTGGGACTGGAACCTGATCACCGGCGTCTACATGGACGACATCGACGACGCCTTCCAGGCCGGCCTGCTCAAATCCGGCGGCGTGCTGCTGCTGGTGTGCGCGCTGCTGGCCGCCATCGTCGGCTACATCAACCGCAGCCTGCGCCACACCATCGGCGGCGAGCCGGAGTACGCGGCCGAAGTGGCGGCCCGCATCGCGGGCGGCGACCTGAGCAGCGCCGTGTACACCAGCCCGACCGACAACAGCAGCGTGCTGCACGGCATGAAGGCGATGCAGGCCAGCCTGGCCGCCACCATCGGCGAAATCCGCCGCAGCGCCGACACCATCGCCACCGCGTCGTCCGAAATCGCCAGCGGCAATATGGACCTGTCGGCGCGCACCGAATCGCAGGCCAGCTCGCTGGAGGAAACCGCCGCCTCGATGGAGCAGCTCACCACCACCGTCAGCCACAACGCCGACAACGCGGCCGAGGCCAACAAGCTGGCCAAGGCCGCCTCGCAGGTGGCGCAGCAGGGCGGCACGGTGGTGTCGCAGGTGGTGCAGACCATGGACACCATCAACCATTCCGCCACCCGCATCGTCGACATCATCAGCGTCATCGACGGCATCGCCTTCCAGACCAACATCCTGGCCCTGAACGCGGCGGTGGAAGCGGCGCGCGCCGGCGAGCAGGGACGCGGCTTCGCGGTGGTGGCGTCCGAAGTGCGCAACCTGGCGCAGCGCTCCGCCTCGGCGGCCAAGGAAATCAAGGAATTGATCAACGACTCGGTCGGCAGCATCGAGGCCGGCAGCGCGCTGGTGGCCAAGGCCGGCGCCACCATGGATGAAGTGGTGGGCAGCGTGGCCAAGGTGACCCACATCATGGGCGCCATCACGGCCGCCACCGGCGAGCAGAGCACCGGCATCGGCCATGTGAACCAGGCCATCACGGAGATGGATTCGGTCACGCAGCAGAACGCGGCGCTGGTGGAGCAGGCAGCGGCGGCGGCCGGCGCCATGCAGGAGCAGGCGGCCAACCTGGCCTCGCTGGTGTGCCGCTTCCGCCTGCATGCGCACGAAACCGGCGTGGCGCTGGTACGCTAGGGGACGGCTTCGGGCCCGGCAGGCCCGAACAGTTCCGCCACAAAATCCACGAACGCCTTCACCTTGGCGGCGCGCTGGTGCTTCTGCTGGTACAGCACGGAGACATCCGGGCCTGCCGCCTGCCAGTCCTGCAGCAGCGGCACCAGCGCGCCGCTGCGCAGCGGTTCCTGCAGCGACACCGACATATGCTGAACGATGCCGGCGCCGGCCGCCGCCGCAGCGGTCAGCGCCTCCACGTGGTCCATCGCCACCTTGCCCTGCGGCGTGTAGCTGAAGGCCTCTCCTTCCTGCTGGAAGCGCCAGGGCCGTATCTGGCGCGACTTCGGATACAGGAAATTCAGGCAGGGGAACTCGCCCAGCTGCTCCGGCGCCTGCGGCGCGCCGTGGCGCGCGATGAAGGCGGGCGAGGCGCAGGTGACGTAGCGCGTGCGGCATAGCGTGCGCGCCACCAGCTGCGAATCCGGCAGCTCGCCGATGCGCAGCAGCACGTCCACGCCTTCCTCCACCATGTCTATCATGCGGTCGCCGGCAGTCATCTTCAGGGTGATGTCCGGGTAGCGTTCCATGAAACGCGGCAGCGCCGGCGCCACGTAAAGGCGCGCCAGGATGCCCGGCATGTCCACCCGCAGCACGCCGCGCGGCTGCTGCGCCGATTCCTGCAGGCTGTCTTCCAGTTCGCCCATCTCGCCCAGCAGGCGCAGCGCGTAGGCGTGGCACTGGCGGCCCTCGCCGGTGAGCGACATGCTGCGCGTGGTCCGGTTCAGCAGCTTGACGCCGAAGTGCGCTTCCAGCGCGGCGATCTGGTTGGTGACGGAGGAGGTGGAAATGCCCAGCTTGTCCGCCGCGCGGCTGAAGCCGCCGGTTTCCACCACCGTGCAAAACACTTTCAGCGCATCCAGCCGGTCCATGTCCGCTCCCTTTTGTTGATTTATTCCCGATTGTCCACGATTTCGAAATTCTGCATCGGCCGCCGCCCGGTTTTTCCCGGCGCCGCCAGTCTCTACACTGGTTTCATCAACCACAGGAGGACATCATGCAAGCAATGATCTCGAAACAGGCAGGCGCGCCGCTGGCGCTGGAAAACATTCCCGTGCCGGCGCCCGGCGCCGGCCAGGTGCTGGTGCGCATCGCCGCCAGCGGCGTCAACCCGCTGGACCTGAAGATCGCATCCGGCCAGGCCGGCCACGCGAAGATGCCCTTGCCCGCCGTGCTGGGCATCGACATGGCCGGCGTGGTGCAGGCGGTGGGCGAGGGCGTCAGCGGCTTCCGGCCGGGCGACGAGGTGTTCGGCATGACCGGCGGCGTGGGCGGCGTGCAGGGCTCGCTGGCGCAGTACGCGGCGGTCGACGCGGACCTGCTGGCGCACAAGCCGCTTACCGCCTCGCTGCGCGAAGCGGCCGCGCTGCCGCTGGTGTTCATCACCGCCTGGGAAGGGCTGGTGGACCGGGCCCGGGTGCGCGCCGGCCAGAAGGTGCTGGTGCACGGCGGCGCCGGCGGCGTGGGCCACGTGGCGGTGCAGCTCGCGCGCGCCTTCGGCGCCGAGGTGTATGCCACCGGCAGCGCCGGCCAGCGCGCGGCGATCGAGGGCCATGGCGCTACCTTCATCGACTACCGTACCGAATCGGTGGCCGACTACGTGCAGCGATATACGGGAGGCGAGGGCTTCGACATCGTGTACGACACGGTGGGCGGCGTCACGCTGGACGCCTCCTTCGCGGCGGCGCGGCTGTACGGCGGCCACGTGGTGAGCTGCCTGGGCTGGGGCACGCATGCGCTGGCGCCGCTGTCTTTCCGCGCCGCGACCTATTCGGGCGTGTTCACCCTGCTGCCGCTCTTGTCCGGCAAGGGCCGCGCGCAGCACGGCGCCATCCTGCGCGAGGCGGCGCGGCTGGTGGATGCGGGCAGCGTGCGCGTGCAGCTGGATCCGGCGCGCTACGCGCTGGCGGACGCCAACGCCGCCCACGCCGCCCTGTCCTGCGGGGCCGCGCGCGGCAAGCTGGTGATCGATGTGATTTAGCTGGCCGGGGCCGGCGGCGCAACCGGAGCGGGGGCGGGAGCAGGGGCCGGTGGCGCCGCCGCCGGCGCCGCCGCCGGCTCGAACACCAGCTTGCCGTCCACCACCTTGAAGTCGCCCACCTTGGTGCCGGTGGCCGGCCCGGTCTCGCTGACCAGCGCGCAGTTCTGGGTCTCCACCTGCCACACCTGGTCGCCCGAGCGCAGGCTCCAGAAATTGTCGGGCGACGAGAACACTTCCACGTCCACTTCGTCCACGATCATCTCGCCCAGCGGAATCTGGCGCTGGCAATCCGGCATGCGCGTGGCCACCAGGATGATGCGCGCGTTGTCGTTCCAGAAGTAGTCCTGCTGCCGCCGCAGCGACAGCGTGTGGTTGCCGGTGCTGTCGGTGTAGTAGGTTGCGCTGTCTCTGGCGCAGCCGGTCAGCAGCAAGGGGAGCATGGCGAACAGGATCTTGCGCATGGCGGCGTGTCTTTCTGTGGGCATGAACCTATTATAGCGGTGCCCATGCGCTGCCGCACTATTGGCAACAAATCAACGAAACTGCATGATGATCGGCTACACTCGTGTATTCCTATGCAACCAGGAACTACCGCATCATGACTGGAACCTCCGCGAAAGACGACATCAGTTTCCGCCGCATCCTCGCGCGCAACATCACCATGCCGCTGGTGGCCGGCGTGATCAACGTCGGGGTATTCGCCGCCATCCTGGTCTACCTGCTGAATGTGCTCACGTGGGTGGAGCACACCGAGCGGGTGATCGGCAACGCCAACGAAATTGCCAAGCTGATGGTGGACCAGGAGTCCGGCATGCGCGGCTTCGCGCTCACCGGCGAGGAAAGCTTCCTGGCCTCCTACAAGCTGTCCAAGCCCAAGATGGACACCGCGCTGGCCACGCTGCGCGAGATGGTGGCAGACAATCCGGTGCAGATGAACCGTGTGCGCAACATCGCCGCCCAGCAGAAGCAGTGGGACGTTTTCGCGCAGAACGTGATCGAGCTCCGCCGCACCGGCGGCGACTATCTGGAGCCCATCAGGGCCGGCCGCGGCAAGCTGGAATTCGACGAAGTACGCAATCTGTTCCAGCTCTTCGTCACCAGCGAACAGCGCCTGCTGGCCGAGCGCCGCGCGGACGCCAAGTCGGTCACCGGCATCGCCGTCACCGCCTTCCTGCTGGCCAGCCTGGTGGTGAGCGGCGTGCTGGCCACGCTGGGCCGGCGCGACATGCGCAAATTGTCCGATACCTATGGCACGGCCCTGCAGGAACAGACCGAGCATGCCGAACGCCTGCAGGAACAAGCGTGGCTGCGCGCCGGCCAGACCCAGCTCGCCGAGCAGGGCATCGGCCAGATGGCGCTGCCGCAGCTGTCGTCGGCGCTGCTGCAGTTCCTGTCGCACTACGTGGGCGTGGCCGCCGGCGCGCTGTATGTGCGCGAGCAGGACGGCAGCCTGCGCCGCGCCGCGTCCTACGGCTACGGCCAGGAGGACGAGCAGTATGGCGCCGTGCTGCCGCCGGGCCAGGGCTTGCCATGGCAGGCGGTGCAGCAGCGCCGCCTGATCCAGCTCGACAAGCTGCCGGACGACTACCTGAAGATCAGCAGCGGCATGGGCGCGGCGCCGCCGCGCCATTTGCTGCTGGCGCCGGTCGACAGCGACGGCGTTGTCAACGGCGTGGTGGAGCTGGGCTTCCTGGAGCCGGTGTCGCTGCGCCAGCTGGACTTCATCAAGCTGGTCAGCAGCAATATCGGCACCGCCATCGAAGCCACGCTGGCGCGCCAGCGTATCGCCGAGGTGCTGGCCGAAACGCAGCAGCTGAACGAGGAACTGCAGGTGCAGCAGGAAGAGCTGCGCACCGCCAACGAGGAACTGGAAGAGCAGTCGCGCGTGCTGGAGGAATCCCAGGCCAGCCTGGAAAACCAGAAGGCGGAACTGGAGCAGACCAACGAGCAGCTGTCCGAACAGGCGCTGGTGCTGGACCAGAAGAACGAAGCCCTGGGCGAAGCCCAGCAGCAGCTGGAAGAGCGCGCGCTGGACCTGGAGCGGGCCAGCCAGTACAAATCGCAGTTCCTGGCCAATATGTCGCACGAGCTGCGCACCCCGCTCAATAGCTCGCTGATCCTGGCCAAGCTGCTGTCGGAGAACGGGCAGGGCAACCTGAACGAGGAGCAGGTGCGCTTCGCGCAGACCATTTACTCGGCCGGCAACGACCTGCTCAACCTGATCAACGACATCCTCGACATTTCCAAGGTGGAGGCGGGCAAGCTGGAGCTGTTGCCGGAGGAGCTCAGCGTGCAGCAGGTGGTGCGCGGCATGGGCCATGTGTTCGAGCCGCTGGCGCAGCAGAAGCACCTGCAGTTCACGGTGGAGCTCGCGCCCGGCGTGCCGGAAACGGTCTACACCGACCGCCAGCGCCTGGAGCAGATCCTGAAAAACCTGCTGTCGAACGCCATCAAGTTCACCGAGGCGGGCCGCATCGCACTGCGCGTGTCGGCCGATGCGGCGGGCCAGCTCAGCTTCGCTGTCAGCGATTCCGGTATCGGCATCCGTCCCGACCAGCATGAGACCATCTTCGGCGCCTTCCAGCAGGCCGACGGCACCACCAGCCGCCGTTACGGCGGCACCGGCCTGGGGCTGTCGATCTCGCGCGACCTGGCGCGGCTGCTGGGCGGCAGCATAGAACTGCAGAGCCAGCTGGGCAAAGGCAGTACCTTCACGCTCACGCTGCCGGCGCAATGGGCCGCGCCGGCGCATGGCGCCGCCGTGCTCACGCCGGCCATGGCGCCGGGGGCTTCCTACGGCATGGACGGCGCCGCCAGCGCCAATGGCGGCCCCGGCGGCGGCCCTGGTGCCGCCGCCGGCGCGGCGCCGGCCGGGGCCCGGCCGGGCGCGGCGTCCCAGCCTGGGGCGCTTGCACCTGCGCCTGCATCCGCGTTTGAGTCGGCCGGCCAGGCCGCCGTGCCGGTTCCCCGTCCCTTCGAGGACGACCGCGGCCTGGCGCCGCCGCCCGAGCGCCTGGTGCTGGTGGTGGAAGACGAACCGGCCTTCGCCCGCATCCTGTACGACCTGGCGCACGAGATGGGCTACCGCTGCGTGGTGGCGTTCGCCGCCGACGAGGGCCTGCAGCTGGCCGAGCAATACCGTCCCGACGCCATCCTGCTCGACATCCGCCTGCCCGACCGTTCCGGCCTGTCCGTGCTGCAGCTGCTGAAGGACAATCCGAACACCCGCCACATTCCCGTGCACGTGGTATCCGCCTCCGAAAACGCCGAGGCGGCGCTGCACATGGGCGCCATCGGCTTCGCGCTCAAGCCGGCCACCCGCGGCCAGCTGGAGGAGGTGTTCCGCAAGCTGGAAGACAAGTTCACGCAGAAGATCAAGCGCCTGCTGCTGGTGGAGGACGACGCCCGCCAGCGCGACAGCGTGGTGGCGCTGATCTCGGACGACGACATCGACATCACCGCCGTCGAATCGGGCGAGGAAGCGCTGGCGCTGCTGCGCACCACCGTGTTCGACTGCATGATCATCGACCTGAAACTGCCCGACATGCAGGGCAACGAGCTGCTGCAGCGCATGGCGCAGGAGGAGATCGCCTCCTTCCCGCCGGTGATCGTCTACACCGGCCGCAGCCTCACGCGCGCCGAGGAGGCCGACCTGCACAGGTATTCGCGCTCCATCATCATCAAGGGCGCGCGTTCGCCCGAGCGCCTGCTGGACGAAGTGACGCTGTTCCTGCACAAGGTGGAGTCGCAGCTGTCCAGCGAGCGCCAGACCATGCTCAAGACCGTGCGCAGCCGCGACCGCGTGTTCGAGGGCCGCCGCATCCTGCTGGTGGACGACGACGTGCGCAACATCTTTGCCCTGACCAGCGCGCTGGAGCAGAAGGGCGCCACGGTGGAAATCGGCCGCAACGGCGTCGAAGCCATCGACAAGCTCAACGCCGTGCCGGAAATCGACCTGGTGCTGATGGATGTGATGATGCCGGTGATGGACGGCCTGGAAGCGACCCGCCGCATCCGCGCCGATGGCCGCTTCGGCCGCCTTCCCATCATCGCCATCACCGCCAAGGCCATGAAGGACGACCAGGAGCAGTGCCTGGCCGCCGGCGCCAACGATTACCTGGCCAAGCCGATCGACCTGTCCCGCTTGTATTCGCTGCTGCGGGTGTGGATGCAGCCATGAGCCATCACGAACACCGCAGCAGCATCGACATCGAGCTGAGCATGCTGATGGAAGCCATCTACCAGAAGTACAGCTACGACTTCCGCGACTACACCGACGCCTCGCAGAAGCGCCGCGTGCTGCACGCCATGGGCGAAATGAAGTGCGACACCATCTCGGTGCTGCAGTCGCGCGTGCTGCACGATCCGGCCGCCTTCACGCAGCTGCTGCAATACCTGACCATTCCGGTCACGGAGATGTTCCGCGACCCGAGCTACTACGCCGCGCTGCGCGAGCACGTGACGCCGGTGCTGTCCACTTATCCGTCGCTGAAGATCTGGGTGGCCGGCTGCAGCACCGGCGAGGAAGTCTATTCCATGGCCATCCTGCTGAAGGAAGAGGGCCTGCTGGAGCGCAGCATCATTTACGCCACCGACATCAACCCGCAATCGCTGGAGAAGGCCAAGAAGGGCGTGTTCCCGCTCGACAGCATGCGCGACTACACTGCCAACTACCAGGCCGCAGGCGGCAGGCACGCCTTCTCGGACTACTACACGGCCGCCTACAACGCCGCCCTGTTCGACCGCTCGCTGATGGAAAACGTCACCTACGCCGACCACAGCCTGGCCACCGACAGCGTGTTTGCCGAAACCCATTTCATCAGCTGCCGCAACGTGATGATCTACTTCAAGAAGAAGCTCCAGGAGCGCGCCTTCGGCCTGTTCCACGAGTCGCTGTGCCACCGCGGCTTCCTCGGCCTGGGCAGCAAGGAGAGCATCGACTTCTCGGCCTATGGCCCGCGCTTCGAGCCGGTGGTGAAGCGTGAGCGCCTGTTCAGGAAGCTGTCATGAAAACTTCCTTCAGCGAGCTGCTGCAAGGCCGCGCCTTCGAAGCCGTGGTGATAGGCGCTTCGGCTGGCGGCGTGTCGGCGCTGCTGGAGATCCTGCCCGGCCTGCCGGCCGGCGCGCCGCTGCCCATCGTGGTGGTGGTGCACATGATGCAGGGGCGCGCCAGCCAGCTGGCCGAAGTGTTCGCGCAGCGCATGGCGATGGCGGTGCTGGAAGCGGAGGACAAGCAGCCGGTGGCGGCAGGCACGGTGTACTTTGCGCCGTCCGGCTATCACTTGTCGGTAGAATCGGACCGCTGCTTTTCGTTGAGCTGCGAGGCGCCGCACAATTTCTCGCGCCCCGCGATCGATTTCATCATGGCGTCGGCGGCGGACGTGTACGGTTCCGCGCTGGCCGGCATCCTGCTCACCGGCGCCAACCACGACGGCGCGGCCGGCCTGGCCGCTATCGGCGAAGCGGGCGGCCTCACCGTGGTGCAGGACCCGGACGAGGCGCAGGTGGACGTGATGCCGCGCGCCGCCATCCGCCTGCGCACACCCGATTTGATATTACCGCTGAGGGACATCCGCACCCTGCTGGCATTGCTGGAAAATAGATTGGAGAGGAGCTGATGCTGGAACGGACCAAGCTGCTGATTGTGGACGACCTGCCGGAAAACCTGCGCGCGCTGCATGCCCTGCTGCGCGACGAGGAGCGCGCGGTGTACCAGGCCGCATCCGGCGAAGAAGCGCTGGCGCTGCTGCTGGAGCACGACTTCGCGCTGGCCATCCTGGACGTGCAGATGCCCGGCATGGACGGCTTCGAGCTGGCGGAGCTGATGCGCGGCACCGAGAAGACACGCCACATTCCCATCGTGTTCGTCAGCGCGGCCGGCAAGGAGCTGAACTACGCCTTCAAGGGCTACGAGGCCGGCGCGGTGGACTTCCTGTACAAGCCGCTGGACGGCGACATGGTGAAGAGCAAGGTCAGCGTGTTCGTGGCGCTGCACCGGCAGCGGCAGGAAACGCAACGCCAGGTGGAAGCGCTGGAGAAGGCCCGCGCCGAACAGGAAGCCACCTTGCGGGAGCTGAACGCGGCGCAGGAGGACCTGCAGCGCGCCTTGCGCACGCGCGACGAGTTCATGTCCATGGTGGCGCACGAGCTGCGCACGCCGCTCAATACCCTGTTCCTGGAAACGCAGCTGCGCAAGCTGCAGATCGAGCGCGGCTTGCAGGAAGCGTTCAATCCGGAAGTGTGGAAGAAGATGGTGGCGCGCGACGACCGCCAGATCCAGAGCATGATACGGCTGATCGACGACATGCTGGACGTGTCGCGCATCCGCAGCGGCAAGCTGTCGATACGGCCGGCGGCCACCGAGCTGTCCGGGCTGCTGCAAAGGATAGTGGCGGACTTGTCGCGCCAGGCCAGGGAGACCGGCTGCGAGATCAGCCTGGTCGCGGAGCGCGAAGTGAGCGGCTGGTGGGACGAGTTCCGGCTGGAGCAGGTGATCGTCAACCTGCTGACCAATGCGCTGCGCTACGGTTGCGGCAAGCCGGTGGAGGTGAAGCTCGATGCGGACCCGCGCGAAGTGCGGATCTCGGTGCGCGACGGCGGCGCGGGCATTAGCGAGGAAACGCAGGCGAAGATCTTCGAGCCGTTTGAGCGCGGGCTGGACACCGGTGTCAGCGCGGGCCTCGGCCTGGGACTCTACATCTCGCGCCAGCTGGCCGAAGCGCACAACGGCACGCTCACGGTGGTCAGCGCGCCGGGTGACGGTTCCGTCTTTACGCTCACGCTGCCGCGCTCGGCGGGTTAGGGCGTGTCCACCTGACCCGTCCTGCGCCGCCCGCCCGGCATTCGGGGCCACGGCGGGCGGCTTGGCGGGGGCGCCGAGCCGGGCGCGCCGGGACGGGAGGGTAAGCCGCCATCGGCGCGCAGTCTCAGAACTCTTCCCAGTCGTCGGCCGGTTTGCTCGGCGCCAGGCGCTGCGCAGGCTTGGCGGCCGGGCGCGCGGCCACGCTGCGTGCCGGCGCGCTTGGCTTTGCCGGGGCCGCAGCGCGAGCCGGTGCGGCGCGGTGCGGCGCAGGCGCGTGCGAAGCATGCGTCCCCGTCTTGAAGAATCCCACCACCGTGGCCAGGTTGCCTGCCTGCTCCTGCATGCTTTGCGACGCTGCCGCAGCTTCCTCAACCAGCGCCGCGTTCTGCTGCGTCACCTCGTCCATCTGCGCGATCGCCGAGTTGATTTGTTCGATGCCCAGGGTCTGCTCCTGGCTGGCCGACGTGATCTCGCCCATGATGTCCGTCACGCGCTGGATGCTGGACACGATATCGCCCATGGTCTGGCCCGCGTCGTTGACCAGGCGCGAGCCGGTGTCCACATTGGCCACCGACGCGTTGATCAGCTCCTTGATCTCCTTGGCCGCCGCCGCCGAACGCTGCGCAAGGTTGCGCACCTCGGACGCCACCACGGCAAACCCGCGTCCCTGCTCGCCGGCGCGCGCCGCTTCCACGGCGGCGTTGAGCGCCAGGATGTTGGTCTGGAAGGCGATGCCGTCGATCACCCCGATGATGTCCACGATCTTGCGCGACGAATCGTTGATGGTGCCCATGGTGTCCACCACCTGCGCCACGATTTCGCCGCCCTTGCTGGCCACTTCGGAGGCCGACCTGGCCAGCGTGTTCGCCTGGCGCGCGTTGTCCGCGTTCTGCTTCACGGTGGAAGTGAGCTCCTCCATCGACGATGCGGTTTCCTCCAGCGAGCTGGCCTGGTGTTCGGTGCGCGACGACAGGTCCAGGTTGCCGGCCGCGATTTCGCTGGAGGCGGTGCTGATCGCATCGGTACCCGTGCGGACCTGGCTCACCACGTTGAGCAGGCTGTCGTTCATGGCGCGCAGCGCGTTCAGCAGGCGGCCGGTCTCGTCGCCGCTGCCGGCCTCGATGTGCGAGGACAGGTCGCCCGAGGCCACGGTTTCGGCCAGGTCCACCGCCTTGTTCAGCGGGCCGGTGATGGAGCGCGTGATGAACCACGCCACGCCGGCGCCGATGGCGATGCCCGCGATGCCCAGGGCCAGCAGCAGGACCTGCGAGCTGCTGTACACCTGTTCCACGTCGACTGCCGCGTCGCTGGCCAGCTTGGCCTCGTAGTTCACGAACGCGTCCAGCGCCGCCAGCACCGCGTTCAGCGAAGGGCCGGTCTCCTTGAGCAGGAACGCGGTCGCGTCCTGGATTTCGCCCTCCTTGCGCAGCCGCACCAGCTCGTTGTTCTTGGCCGCGCCGGATTTCAGCGCCTCGTCCACCGCCGCCATCAGCTGCTTCTCCTTGTCGTCGGACAGCAGCTTCAGCATGGTTTCCCTGGCGGCGCCGTACTTCTTGCGCGCCTCGGCCACCTTGGCCAGCTCGGCGTTCATCGATGCGGTGTCGGGCACCACGATCATGGTGGTCAGCGCCAGCGAGATGGTGCGCACGTTGTCCACCAGGACGTTGGCGGCGGCCATCTTCACGTTTTTGTCGGCCACGATGTCCTGCGTGCGGCTGCCGATGCGCGACAGGGAGCTCAGGCCCAGGATCAGCATCGCCGTCAGTAGCGCGAGCACGATCGCGAAGCCTACGCCCAGCCGGGCGCCAATTTTCAAGTTTGAGAGTGCCATGTTGTCCCCATTGTTGCGTGGATTGTTATGCGGTTTGCTATCTGATCATGCCGGTTTCCCATTGTTCCTTAAAACGGTGCCCCGGCGGGGCAAAATCATGCGGCGCCGGCACCGGAAAACTACATGTTGTCGCGGAGTAACAACGTGATGCGGCACATGGGCTGCGCGGCAGTCGTAAAATAGGCGAGTAGGGGGCGTGGGCGCATTGCGCCGTAAGCCGCCAAACCGCAGCGTAGAGGAGAGTCCCGTGCGGCGTGACCTGGAAAAGCGCGAATGGCTATGGCGGCGCAATTGTTCGCTGACGCCGCGCCAGACGGCGGTGGCGTGGGCGGTGCTGTGCGTGCTGTCGCTGGCCGTGGCCACGGTGTTCCTGCTGCACGGCATCTGGCAGGTGCTGTGCTTCACCGGCGTGGAGCTGGCCGCCGTGACGGCGGCCTTCCTGTGCTACGCCCGCCATGCCGCCGACTACGAGCACGTGGTGCTCACCAGCGGCTGCCTGCTGGTGGTGCGCGTATCCGCTGGGAAGACGGTGCAGACCCAATTCCAGCCCTGCCGCACAAAGATCACGCCGCCGGAGCGCGGCGGCGACCTGGTCACGCTGGAGTCGCAGGGCGCCGCGCTGCAGGTGGGCCGCTACGCGCTGGCCCCGCAGCGCCTCGCCTTTGCCAGCGAGCTTCGCATGGAGCTGCTGGCCGGGCGCTTCTAGGCTGGCTCAGAACCGGTAGCCTACGCCCACCGACACCAGCAGTGGATCGACTTTCACGTTGCTGAGCTTGGTGCCCGCGCTGTTGACGTCGCTGCGGATCTGCACTTTCTTCACATCCAGGTTGAGCGACCAGTTCTTGTCCAGCGCGTAGTCCACGCCGGCTTGCAGCGCCAGGCCGAAGCTCTTGTGTTCCAGGCCCGCGTTGCCGTTCAGGATGCGCACCTTGGAGAAGGTGGTGTAGTTCAAGCCGGCGCCCACGTAGGGGCGGAACTGCGCGTCCGGCAGGAAGTGGTACTGCGCCAGCAGCGTGGGCGGCAGGTGCTTCATGGTGCCGATGCTTTTGCCGTCCAGCAGCACGTCGTGCTTTTGCGGATAGGTCAGTACCAGCTCCGCCGCCAGGTTCGGGGTGAAGAAATAGGAGACGTCGAACTCGGGGAAGGTCTTGCTGTCGATGGTGAGACGGTCGGACGCGCCGGTGCCGCCGACCGGGCCCGATTTGTCGGCCGGATCGAGGTGCAGTGCGCGCACGCGCACCAGCCAGGGGCTGGCTTCCGCTGCCATGGCCTGGCCAGCGGCCAGGGTTGCGAGACCTAAGATAACTGCGGCTACAGGGTGCTTCATGACTTCCTCTCTGCTGTGTCGTTAAGTGATGAAGCCAGTCTATTGATAATGCTCAACAATAACTTTGATGCAAGTCAAAACTGTCCGAAGCCGTTACGAGTCGGCAAAGTGGCGCTCCTTCTGCATGCGGCGGCCTAGACTGGACTTTCCTCGCATCGCGCGCAATCACACGAAAGGGAACGAGCCATGACACACACACTCGCGGCAGTATTTGATAACCGCCAGGACGCTGAGCAAGCACGAACCGCCGTGCTGGCGGGCGGTTTCCGTGAACATGCAGTGCAGCTCAGCGCAGACACGCAAGCGGCTGCGCCGGACAAGGACGACGACTCCCTCGGCAGCAGCATCAAGCGCTTCTTCCACAATCTGTTCGGCGACGACGATAAATCGGACACCTACGCCGAAGCGGTCAAGCGCGGCAACCATGTGCTGACCGTGCAGGCCGACAGCCAGGAAGAAGCGGAGCGCGCCGCCGACATCATCGAAGCCTATGGGCCGCTGGATATCGACGAGCGCAAGAATGAGTGGAGCTCGGCCGGCTGGAGCGGCGCCCGTACGGCCGGTGCGGCCGCGGCCGGGAGCCAGTACCAAGGCGCGCAGCAAAGCGCGTCGGTCGGCACGTCCGGCAGCGGCGCGGCTTCGGCTGCCGGCAGCAGCGCCGGCAACAGTGCTGGCAGCACCGCCGGCGCCTCGCAGCAGCGCGGCGCGAGTGGCGGGCAATCCATCCCCGGCATCCAGGACGACCTGAGCATCTCGACGCGCAGCTTCCAGCGCGGCGGCGTGCACATCTACGAGCGCACGGTGGTGGGGCGCCTGGGCGCGGCCGACTTGAGCGATGACTACTACCGCAGCCACTGGGACAACAACTTCTCCAGCGCCGGCGGCAACTATGACGAATACGAACCCGCCTACCGTTACGGCGAGCGCATGGCGAGCGCGGATTCCTTCCGTGGCCGCTCCTGGGACGACGCCGAACCGGGGCTGCGCAGCAGTTGGGAAAGCCAGTATCCGCAGTCGGCCTGGGACAAGTTCAAGAGCGCCGTGCGCCACGGCTGGGAGCGGCTGACATCGTGACAAGCTGATACAAATCTCTGCTCTGCAAGAGGGAAAAACCGGGTGTAAGATAAGCACGCTTGAAATCCCGTCAACCCCTCTCCAGGAGAAAGCATGGCGCAGCTCAACGTCAACGGATCAGTACGTGAATTCGAGGCGGAGGACGACACGCCGCTACTGTGGGTGCTGCGCGAGCAGCTGGGCATGACGGGCACCAAGTACGGCTGCGGCGTGGCGCAATGCGGCGCCTGCACCGTGCATATCGACGGTGAAGCCACCCGCAGCTGCGTCATGCCGGTCTCCGCGCTGAACGCCAGGCAGAAGATCGTCACCATCGAAGGCCTGTCCAGGGACGGCTCGCACCCGGTGCAGAAAGCCTGGGCCGCGCTGGACGTGCCGCAATGCGGCTTCTGCCAGTCCGGCATGATCATGGCCGCCGCCGCGCTGCTCAAGCAAAAACCGAAAGCCACCGACGCCGACATCGATGCGGCCATGACCAACATCTGTCGGTGCGGCACCTACAACCGGGTGCGCGCGGCGATCAAGGTGGTGGCCAAGGGCGCCGACCCGAAATCGGCCGGGCTGGCCATCACGCATGTGGGCGACCACGCCGGGAGCAAAGCATGAGCCGCGCCGGCCGCAGCGGCGCGCGCAGTGACGCCGTTTCCCGCCGCAGCTTCCTGAAGGGCGCCTCGCTGGCGCTGGGCGGCCTGATGGTGCCGTTCTCCATTCCGCTCGAAGCCGCCGCGCAGGCCGGCAATGGCGCCATGCCAGCCATTCCGCCCGAGGTGAACGCCTGGGTGGTGGTCAAGCCCGACGACACCATCGTGATCCGCATCGCCCGTTCCGAAATGGGGCAGGGCACCCTGACCGGCCTGGCCCAGCTGGTGGCCGAGGAGCTGGACGCCGACTGGAGCAAGGTCACCACCGAATACCCCACCCCCGGCCAGAACCTGGCGCGCAAGCGCGTGTGGGGCAGCTTCTCCACCGGCGGCAGCCGGGGCGTGCGCGAGTCGCACGAGTACGTGCGCAAGGGCGGCGCCACCGCACGCATGATGCTGGTGCAGGCCGCAGCCGATGCGTGGCAGGTGCCGGCCGCCGAGTGCAGCGCCGCCAACAGTGTCATTACGCACGCCGCCAGCGGCCGCAAGGTCAGCTACGGCAAGGTGGCCGAGGCAGCCGGCAAGCTGGCCGCGCCCGCCGACGTGAAACTGAAAGACCCGAAGGACTGGAAGCTGGCCGGCAAGCGCCTGGCGCGGCTGGACACGGTAGACAAGACCACCGGCGCGCAAATCTACGGCATGGACCTGAAGCTGCCGGGCATGCTGAACGCCGCCATCAAGGACTGCCCCGTCTTCGGCGGCAAGGTGAAGAGCTTCGACGCCGCCGCCATCGAAAAACGCCCCGGCGTGAAAAAGGTGGTGCAGGTGGGCGACAGCGCCGTGGCGGTGGTGGCGGACACCTGGTGGCGCGCGCGCACTGCGCTCGACGCGCTGCCCATCGTGTGGGATGAAGGCCCGAACGCCAAGCTTTCCAGCGCCGACATCGCCGCCATGCTCAAGGAAGGCCTGGACGCGCCGGATGCCGTGGTCGGCAACAGCAACGGCGACGCGCGCGCAGCCATCGCCTCGGCCAAGCGCAAGGTGGAGGCGGTGTATTCCTATCCCTTCCAGAACCACGCCACCATGGAGGTGATGAACGCTACCGCCAAGTGGACGCCGGAGCGCTGCGAAGTGTGGACCTCGACCCAGAACGGCGAAGCCGCGCTGGCCGCCGCGTCCGAGGCGTCCGGCCTGCCGGCCGCCAAGTGCGACGTCTACAAGCTGCACCTGGGCGGCGGTTTCGGCCGCCGTGGCGCGGTACACGACTGGGTGCGCCAGGCGGTGGCCATCGCCAGGGAGCTGCCCGGTACGCCGGTGAAGCTGCTGTGGACCCGCGAGGAGGACATGCAGCACGGCCGCTACCATCCCATCACCCAGTGCAAGCTGACGGCGGGGCTGGACGAGAAGGGCGACATCACCGGCCTGCACATGCGCATTTCCGGCCAGTCCATCCTGGTATCGGTCGGCATGTCCATCAAGGACGGCAAGGACCCTGCCGTGTTCCAGGGCCTGAACGCGCCGGGGCCGGAAGCATCCATCGGCTACACCTTCCCGAACCTGCTGATCGACCACGCCATGCGCAACCCGCCCGTGCCTGCGGGTTTCTGGCGCGGCGTGAACCTGAACCAGAACACCATCTACCTCGAGTGCTTCCTGGACGAAGTGGCGCACGCCACCAAACAGGACCCGCTGGCGCTGCGCCGCAAGCTCATGGCCAACCACCCCAAGAACCTGGCGGTGCTGAACGCGGTGGCCGAGAAAGCCGGCTGGGGCAAGCCCGCACCCAAGGGCGTGTTCCGCGGGCTGGCGCAAACCATGGGCTTCGGCAGCTATGTTGCCGCATGTGCCGAGGTATCGGTCAATAAAAACGGCAAGCTGAAGATCCACCGCATCGTCGCCGCCACGGACTCGGGCCATGCCGTGAATCCGCAGCAGATCGAAGCGCAGGTGGAGGGTTCCTTCGTGTACGGCCTGTCCGCCGCCTTGTACGGCGAATGCACGCTGAAGGATGGCCGCGTGGAGCAGACCAACTTCGACACCTATGTGCCGCTGAAGATGGACGAAATGCCGAAGGTGGAAACCATCGTCATGCCGTCCGGCGGCTTCTGGGGCGGGGTGGGCGAACCGACCATCGCGGTGGCCGCGCCGGCGGTGCTGAACGCCATCTTCGCCGCCACCGGCAAGCGCGTGCGGGATCTGCCGCTGAAGAACCATAGCCTGAAGAAGGCCTGACCCGCAGGCCCGGCCCCGCCACGTCCCGACCCATGGCCGCCACGCCGCCCGCCGTCTCAACCCGCGCCACCCGCCAGGGGACTGCTCCTGCGGCGCGCGGCGGGAGCGGCGGCGTGCGCCGCGCTGCGCAGGCCGCGCTGGTGCCGCACTTTGCGTTGCTCTCCACGTTGCTCGCCACAGTGCTTGGCATGCTGGTTCCCGCCGCCAGCCACGCTGCGGACTTTTCCGTCCCTTTGCCGGGCGCTGTCGCAGGCGATCCTGCGCGCGGCCGCGCCGTGGTCGCCAACCGCCAGGTGGGCCTGTGCCTGCTGTGCCACACCGGCCCCATCCCTGAAGAACGCTTCCAGGGCAACCTTGCGCCGCCGCTGGACGGTGCGGGCGACCGTTCCACCGCCGCCCAGCTGCGCCAGCGCATGGTGGACGCCTCCAGCATCAATCCCGCCACCATCATGCCCGCCTACTACAAGATCGACGGTTTGAACCGCGTGAGCCCCGCCCACAAAGGAAAAACCATCCTCACCGCCCAACAGATTGAAGACGTGATAGCCTATCTGCAAACCCTGCGCGCGGAGCCGGCACGATGAGCACCAACGCGAACACCAACACAAGCCGCCGCAAGCTGCTGCGGGCCGGCGCCACTTGGCCATTGCTGCCGCTGCTGGCGCTGGTACGCCCCGCAGCCGCCACCCCGGAAGACCTGCGCGCCGCCATCGCCGCCTATACCGGTGGCGCCGCACCGAAAACCGGCAAGGTGTCTTTCAACATCGCCAAGCTGATCGACAACGGCAACGCCGTCCCCGTCACCATAACCGTGGACAGCCCCATGACCGCCGCCGATCACGTCACCGGCATCGCCATCTTCAACGAGCGCAACCCGGAAACCGATATTGCCCGCTTCACCCTCGGCCCGCGCAGCGGCAAAGCTGAAGTCTCCACCCGCATCCGCCTGGCCACCTCGCAAAAGCTGGTGGCGGTGGCGCGCATGAAGGATGGCAGTTACTGGCAGCAGACGGCAGACGTCATCGTTGCGCTGGCTGCCTGCATAGAAGGGGAGGCCATGTAATGGCGCGCGCTCTGATCCATATGCCAGCCACCGCGCGCAAAGGGGAAGTGATAGAAATCCGCGCCCTGATCGGCCACCCGATGGAAAGCGGCTACCGTCCCGACGCCGGCGGCAAGCTGGTCCCGCGCGACATCCTCACCAGCTTTGCTTGCCGCTACAACGGCGAAACCGTGTTCAGCGCCGAGCTGCACCCCGCCATTTCCGCCAACCCCTACATCGCCTTCTTCACCGTCGCCACCGACAGCGGCACGCTCGAATTCACCTGGCAGGGCGACAACGGATTCGCGCAGACCGAAAAGATGCCCATCGCGGTGAGCGCAGCATGAAACCGGCCGCCGGCCCCGTGGCCGCTGTCGCGATTGCCATCGCCATCGCCGTCACCAGTTCGCTGCCGGCCCACGCCCGCGATGGCCGAAGCGCCACGCAGGACACCCGTAAATCCGGCGCTGAATTCATGGGTGCCGCCACCCAGGCCATGCAGCGCGACGACACCCAAAACCCCGCCATGCTCTGGATCAGCGGCGGCGAAGCGCTATGGAACGCCAGGGCCGGCAAGGCCGACCGTTCCTGCGCCAGTTGCCACGGCGACGCCAAACAAAGCATGCGCGGCGTGGCCGCCCGCTTCCCCGCCTTCGACAAGGGCGGCAAGCGCGTCATCACTCTGGGCCAGCGCATCGACATGTGCCGCCAGGGCGCCCAGCAAGCCGCCCCCCTCAAGCCTGAAAGCGACGACCTGCTCAGCCTCGAGAGCTACGTCGCCATGCAATCGCGCGGCATGCCCGTCAACCCGCCACAGGACCCCGGCACCCGCGCCGCCGCGGACCGGGGCCGGCAGCTCTACCGCCAGCGCATCGGCCAGCTTAACCTCTCCTGCGCCCAGTGCCACGACGACAAC
Organism: Massilia sp. NBRC 108631; assembly: GCF_059704565.1. Lineage (NCBI taxonomy): Bacteria > Pseudomonadati > Pseudomonadota > Betaproteobacteria > Burkholderiales > Oxalobacteraceae > Massilia > Massilia sp. NBRC 108631. The sequence continues at coordinate 6,705 of NZ_BAAKJE010000220.1, read as the reverse complement.
TGGGGCCGCAAGCTGGCCGGCGCCACCATTCCGCAGGGACACGCCAATGCCTATCCGATCTACCGCCTGGAATGGCAAGCCATGGGCTCCCTGCAGCGCCGCCTGCGCAACTGCATGAGCGGGGTGCGCGCCGAAGTGCCGGCCTATGGCGCGCAAGACCTGGTCGACCTCGAAGCCTTCCTTTCTCTCCGCGCCAGAGGCATGGCGCTTGAAACCCCGGGCGTACGCCCATAACAAGGAGCTGCCATGCAACTGACACGACGTCGCACCATTGCTGCCGCACCCGCCGCATCCGCTACACAGCCAGCCCTCCGGGCCGCGCGTTTGCGAGCTGCCGCCGGCGCTTCGCTGGCCGCAGCGCCCGCCATGGGCTCGCGAGCTGCCGCCGCGGGCGCTGCGCTAGCCGCATTGCTTGCCTGCTTCCTTCTCGATCCGTCCCCGGCCAGCGCCGCCGAAGCCATCGCGCCCGGCGCCCGCCTTGCCGCCACCTGCACCGGCTGCCACGGCACCAACGGCGCAACCGCCGGCAACACCCTGCCCGCGCTGGCAGGGCAGTCCAGGGAAGCGCTGCTCGCCTCTCTGCAAGCCTTCAAGGCCGGCACCCGTCCCGCCACCGTCATGACGCAGCTCGCAAAAGGCTACAGCGACGAGCAGCTGGCCCAGCTGGCCGCCTTCTTCGCCGCCCAGCCCGCACCCCGCGCCGCTGCGGCAGGAGGCGCCAACCCTGCCGATGCCGGAAAGCTTGCCGCCATCGTTGCTACCCAAGGAGCCCGTCCATGAAACGCCGCCAATTCCTGCAAGCCTCCGGCGCCGGACTGGCGCTCGCCAGCACCGGCTGCGCCACCATCGGCGGCAGCGCCAAACCGCAAGTGGTGGTGGTCGGCGGCGGCTACGGTGGCGCCACCGCAGCCAAGTACGTGCGCCTGTGGAGCGGCGGCGCGATCGACGTCACGCTGATCGAGCCCAACGCCAGCTTCATTTCCTGCCCGCTCTCCAACTTGGTTCTGGGCGGCTCGAAGCAGCTGGCAGACGTCACCATCGGCTACGACGCCCTGGCGCGCCACGGCGTGCGCATCGTGCGCGACAGCGTGCAATCCATCGCCGCCGAGAAGCGCACCGTCACCCTCGCCGGCGGCCAGACCATCGCCTATGACCGCCTGATCGTCTCCCCAGGCATCGACTTCCTGTGGGACCAGCTGCCCGGCATGCAAAAGCCAGGTGCGCAGGAGCGCATCCTGCACGCCTGGAAGGCCGGCGCCCAGACCACGGCATTGCGCGCCCAGCTCGAAGCCATGCCGGACGGCGGCGTCTACGCCATGACCATTCCCGCCGCCCCGTACCGCTGCCCGCCCGGTCCCTACGAGCGCGCCTGCCAGGTCGCCCACTACTTCAGCCAGCGCAAGCCGAAGTCCAAGGTGCTGATACTGGACGGGAACGACGACGTTGTGTCCAAGGGCGCGCTGTTCAAGAAGATATGGCAGGACCGCTACGGCAGCATCATCGAATACCGGCGCGGCTTCAAGACGGTGGACATCGACGCATCCGGCCGCGCCGCCATCTCCGAACTGGACGACCGCGTGCAGGCCGACGTGCTGAACGTGATTCCACCCCAGCGCGCCGGCGCCATCGCCGTGCAGAGCGGCCTGGCCAACGCCAGCGGGCGCTGGTGCACGGTGGACTTCGTCACCTTCGAATCCACGCAGGCGAAGAATATCCACATCCTCGGCGACGCCATCCTCGCCGCGCCGCTGATGCCCAAGTCCGCCCACATGGCCAACCAGCACGCCAAGGTTTGCGCGGCCGCCGTGGTGGACCTGCTGAACGGCCGGGCGCCGGAGCCGAAGCCCATGCTCACCAACACCTGCTACAGCTTCGTCTCCGACAAGGACGTGATCCACGTCGCCTCGGTGCATGCCTACGACGCGGAGAAAAAGACCCTGCTCGTGGTACCCGGCTCGGGCGGCCTGTCCAGCGCCGCCAACGCACTCGAGGGCGAGTACGCCATGAGCTGGGCCCGCAACATCTGGGCAGACACCCTAGGCTGACGCTGTTCCGTCGGACTGCCCGCCTGCCTGCTTGCTGCGGCGCCTGCCGCAGTAAGCCAGCACGCCCAGTCCGGCCCCCAGCATGCCCCAGGTGGCCGGTTCAGGCACCGGGTTCAGGGGATTGAGCAGCATGCCCCAGCACCCCTCGCCGTACGCGCCGCCCTGTCCGCAAGCGGTGGCGGCGATCTGCCCATGGTCGTTGATCGCATCCACGCGCATCAGGTCCACTCCCGCCGCAGGATCGATCAGGGTGCTGAGCACCGTGGTAGTGCCGTTTTGATACAGCACGGGTGTCGCCACGCCGTTGATCTTGAGGATAGTCACCACCTGCCCCGAATCGTTGATATCCGGTTTTCCCCATTGGTAGTCGTTCCATACGCCCAGGTCATGCATGGTGCCGCCGGAGTACAGGAACACGTGCCGCACACCGTCCGCGGTGTCGGACACGCCGACGATATCGCCGTGTTCATTGATGTCGTACGCCATGCTGTAGGCCCCGCCCAGCGTTCCCATTTCATGCATGCCGGTGGCGTCGTAGGTGAAGGCGCGCATCGCCCCCGCAGTGGTGTGCGAGCCGCCGACAACGGTGCCGGCGTCGTTGACGCCCATGGCGTAGCTGTCCTTGCCGCCCAGCGTGCCAAGGTCGGTCGATGTGCCGTTCTGGTAAATGAAGGCATGGCGCGGCGGCGGATTGGACCAGTCGTCAAAGCCCATGCCCCCGTCGCCCACCACCATGTCATTGTTGTTGATGGCGTTAACCCTGGTGGTGGCCTGGTAGACCAGGTCCGGCACCTTGAGGTAGTCGTTGTGCGTGAAGAAGTGGCCCTGCCCCGTGGTGGTGTCGAACATGTTGAAGTTCACAGCCATATTTCCGGCGTCGTTGATGCCGGTGATGTAGTGGTTGTAGATCTTGCCCTGGATGCGCGGAATAAAAGAGAACTGTCCGTTCTTCCATGTGTACGCCTGGTCGTACCAGGTTTCCTCGATCCGGTAGACCACGCCTACCGTGCCGTTGTTGTTGATGGTGGTGGCGGAACCGTATTCCGCGCCATACAGCGAGATGATGCCGGTGGCAAGACTGACCGGCGTGTACTGGTACTGCGCCTGCGCCACGCCGGGCAGGGCGAATGCGGATATCAGAAGAAAAGGCAGCAAACGTTTGACTAGCATGATGGGAGCTCCTTGGGTTTGGGGGTAAAGCCGGATTAGCGTATCGCCGCCGCGCGCGGCGTGGCGCGTGGTAGCTCTTGGTAAACCATCGTTGCTGATTGCTCAGCATCAAGGCCCAGTGCCCCCGCCTGTGACACCATCGTTGAACCCCAACGCGAGGACACGATGATGGAAAAACTGCTGCCATACTTCGAACGCGAGCTGGGCATGCTGCGCCGCGCCAGCCACGAATTCGCCGAACGCTACCCCAAGCTCGCAGGCAGTCTGCTGATGAACGGCGAAACCTGCGCCGACCCGCACGTGGAACGGCTGATCCAGTCCGTAGCCCTGCTCAACGCCCGTACCGCCAAGCGCCTGGACGACGACTACGCCGGCTTCACCGAAGCCTTGCTTGGCGTGCTTTACCCGCACTACCTGCGCCCGCTGCCGTCCTGCTCCGTCGCCCGCTTCGACAACAGCGGCGTAACCGGCGGCACGGACGCCACCGTAACGGTCCCGCGCGGCACCGCGCTCAAGTCCCTCGGCAAGACCGCGCCCGGCTGCAAGTTCCGCACCGTCTACGACGTGGCCGTGGCCCCGGTGCAGATCAGCGTGGCGGGCTTTGAAACCTGCATCCACGCGCCATCGTCGCTGCAGCTGCCGTCCGACGTCACGGCCTCCATCCGCATCACCATCGCCTGCACCGCCGCCAACCGCAGCCTGGCCGAACTGCGCCTGCCGGTGCTGCGCTTGTACCTGGACGGCGAAGCTTCGCTACGCGCCACCTTGCGCGACACGCTCTTCATGCGCGCCGCCTGCGCCTGCGTTGAAACGGAAGGGCAGTGGCGGCTGCTGGAGCGCGTGCCGCTGCGCCCGGCCGGCTTCGACGACGCCGACGCGCTGCTGCCCTTCGAGCCCGCCGGGCAGCCTGCCTACCGCCTGCTCAGTGAATACTTCGCCTGTCCGGAAAAATTCGACTTCATCGACATTGAGCTGGCCGAGCTGCTGCGCCACGCCGCGCCCGGCTGCGCGACCGTCACCTTGCACCTGCCGCTGAACGGCGTGCGCGCCGGCTGCGGCGTCGCCCGCATCCTGCGCACGCTCACGCGCGACAACCTGCTGCTGTCCTGCACGCCCATCGTCAACCTGTTCCGCCACATCGCCACGCCCATCCAGATCACCCACACCCGGAGCACTTACCCGCTGCTGCCGGACGCGCTGCCCGCCAGGGCCTGCGAGATCTACAGCGTGGACTCGGTGCACCTGCTGCAGCGCTCCGGCGCCCGGGACAGTGTCAGTACCGAATTCGTTCCCTACTACTCGCTGCGCCACGGCGAATCCCCCAGCCGCAAGGGGCGCTACTGGATCGCGCGGCGCGACGAGGAACTGGCCAGCGGCCGCACCGCCCACGAATACTCGCTGGCGCTGGTGGACCGCGACTTCGACCCGCTCAAGTCCGAACCCGGCATCGCCTCCATCGGCCTCACCTGCACCAACCGCAACCTGCCGCACGAACTGCAGGGCGGCCTGCCCGGCGGCGACCTGGCCACCGAGGCCAGCACCGGCAGCGTGCCGATACGGCTGCTGCGCAAGCCCACCCCGTCGCAGCGCCTCGCCACCGCGCGCGGCGCGCAGTGGGGACTGGTGTCGCACCTGTCCCTTAACCACCGCACGCTCACGCAGCAAGGCCTGCCTGCGTTCACCGCCATGCTGCGCCTGTACGCCTTGCCCGGCAACGCCATCTCGCAGCGCCAGATCGACGGCATCACCGGCTTGGCGCACACGCCGGGCACCGCCTGGCTGCGGCGCGGCACCGGCCTCGCTTGCCTGCACGGTGTGGACATCCGCATCACGCTCGACGAGCAGGCTTACGCCGGCACTGGCGTCCACATCTTCGCGCAAATGCTCGACCGCCTGCTGGCCCTGTACGCCCACCTGAACAGCTACACCCAGCTCACCGTCTTCTCGCACGCCAACGGAAAGGAGCTGCTGCGATGCCCACCCCGCAACGGAAGCCTGGCGCTGGCCTGACTGGGCTGATTTGCACGCTGCTGGCCGAGCCGCAGCGCTTCGACTTCTTCCAGGCCGTGCGCCTGCTCGAACAGTGGCTGCGCAGCCAGCCGCAGTCCGACGCGCAGTCCGATGCACAACCCGACGCGCACCTGGACGCACAATCCGACGTGCAATCTGACGCGCACTCGGATGCGCACTCGGATGCGCAATTCGACACGCATGTGGACGTCCCGGCCGTCGCCTGGCCCGCCGCGCAGGCCGAGCCGCCAGGTACGCTGCAGCTACGCTACCGCAACCACCTTTCGCTAGCCTTCCCCCCGGGGGAGATCAGCGGGCTCGATCTGGCCGGCGGCCGGCTCGACCTCACGCCCGCCTTCATGGGCCTGCTCGGCGGCAGCGGCGCGCTGCCGCACCACTACACCGAACGCATCGCCGCGCACGAACAGCGCGAAGACGGCCAGGCCCCGCGCGCCTTCCTCGACATCTTCTCCAACCGCGCGCTCGCCATGTTCTGCCAGGGCTGGGCCACGTACCGACCCGAATGCATGCAGGAAGCTGACGGCAGCGACGGCTACCTGGCCCGGCTCCTGCTACTCTCCGGCGCCCAGCCGCCGCAGGGTGGCATCATCGACCGCGAAACCTTCGCCCGCTATGCCGTCCAGATCCGCAGCCGCACCGTCTCGCACGACGTAATGACTGGCATGCTTACCGAATACTTCGGTGTGCCCTTCAAAGTGGAGCCCCTGATCGGCGTATGGGAAGCGCTGCCCGTCGCGCAGCAAGCCCAGCTGGGCCGCAGCCATTGCGGCCTGCGCAACGGCGTGTTGCTCGGTGAGCGCATCAACCGTTGCGACACGCTCGCCCGCATCCGCATCGGGCCGCTCCGCAAGGCAGACTTCGACCGCTTCCTGCCCCGTGGCCCCGGCGCCGAAGCGCTGCAAGCAATGCTCGCCATGTTCTGTACGGTCGGCATCGCCTTCGAAGTCCGCTTGCGGCTGCGCGCCGCCGACACATGCGGCTTCCGCCTCCACCCCAGCGAACCGCAAGACGGCGCCCGCCTCGGCGTGAACGCCTTCCTCCTCAATGCCCCCTCAGAAAGCGACCGAGAAGACGCCAGCTATTTGCTGACCCCATAGCTTTGCCTGTTCACCCAGCTCGCGACGCGTTGGCGGCGGCGCTGGTACCGAACGGCTTGCCAAACTTTGGAGCGTGCTTACGCGGGTCAAAAAAGCGCCTGGACTTCAGTGGGGTTTGCTCTGCCTTTGCGACACATCAATGCCGGCGCACCGCCGCGCGCCTAGAATGCCAGTTCTTCCTGGCAGAACGCCCTCCACAAGTGGTCTGCCCATCCAGCCCCCACGAGGCCCGACCATGCCCATTCCACGCACCAAACCCGGCACCAAGATCGCCGCCGCCCGGCAGGAGCTTGAATCCGTGCTCGCCAAACTGGGTGAAGCGCGCCGTACCTACGCGCGCTGGGAAGACACCGCCGTGCGCC
>NZ_BAAKJE010000219.1:0-21264 GCF_059704565.1 Massilia sp. NBRC 108631 | reverse complement strand
GAACCCCACCTGGGGCGAGGCGCAGCGCGCGCCGGATCCGGCCGCGCTGGCCGCGCGCAGCGCGTTGCTGGTACAGTTACGTGCATCCATCATCGCGAAACTGTCATCATGAAACAACCCACCGGCCTCACCGTCCACAACAAATCGCGCATCCTCGAAATCAGTTTCGACGACGGCGCCACCTTCAACCTGCCATTCGAGCTGCTGCGCGTGTACTCGCCGTCGGCCGAAGTGAAGGGACACGGGGCGGGGCAGGAAGTACTGCAGGTCGGCAAGCGCGAAGTCGGCATCGCCGGCATCGAACCGGTCGGCAACTACGCCGTCCAGCCCACCTTCTCGGACGGCCACAACACCGGCTTGTTCACCTGGGACTACCTGTACAAGCTGGGCGCCGAACAGGAGCCGCTGTGGCGCGACTACATGGACCGCCTGCACGCCGCCGGCTTCGACGGCGACAGCGGACGCGCATCCGGCGCCGCCTTGCCGTCCGCCCCCAAAGCGCACGGCTGCGGCCACAAGCACTGAGCACCGATCCCCGCCGGCCGCGGGGATTTTTTTTTGCGCGCCGCCTGTCGATATTGCGAAAACCGTTCGTCGTGGTGAGGTCCGGATGTCCGGTCGACTTTCAAGGAGAGCAACATGGAATACATGATCCTGATCTACGCCGACGAAAAACTCTACAGCGGCATGAGCGAGCAGCAGCTGGGAGAGCTGATGCAATCCTACGGCGACTACACGCAGGAAATGATCGCCGCCGGCGTGCTGCGCGGCGGCTCCGAGCTGGCCCCGGTGCACACCGCCACCACGGTGCGCGTGCGCGACGGCAAAGTTGCCTGCACCGACGGACCGTTCGCGGAAACCAAGGAGCAGCTGGGCGGCTACTACCTGATCGACTGCGCCAACCTGGACGAGGCCATCAAATGGGCCGCCAAATGCCCCTCCGCTGGCGAGGGCTCGATCGAAGTGCGGCCGCAAATCAACCACGGCTAGCCCATGCGCGCCCTTACCAGACTGAGCCGCATTTTCCCAACTTCGGGGTCTGACCCCGAGATGGTGAAAATGCGGCTCAGCTCGCTAGCATGCTGACGCGGGCGGTGGAGGAGGTGTGCCGGCGCGAGGGCGGCAGGGTGCTGGCCGGGCTGATACGCCGTTTCGGCGACATCAGCCTGGCCGAGGACTTGCTGCAGGACGCCTACGGCAAAGCGCTGGAGCGCTGGCCGCGCGACGGCCTGCCCGCCAACCCTGCGGCCTGGCTGACCACGGTCGCCCGCAACGCCGGCCTTGACTACCTGCGCCGCGCCGGCTGGACCTTGCCCGACTCCAGCGAAGCGCTGGCGCGGCTGGCGCAGGAGCCGGCCGCGGACACGGACGCCGGCGTCGACGGCTGCTTCGCGCGCGTGGACGGTAGCGGTAGCGCCGGCGCCGGCGCTGGCGCCCCTGCGCCGGCCTTCTCGGCAGCCGGCTACAGCCTGGCGGTGGACGACGACCGCCTGCGCCTGATCTTCATCTGCTGCCACCCAGCCCTGGCCTCCGGCGCGCAGACGGCGCTGGCCTTGCGCACGCTGTGCGGCCTGTCCACCCGCGAGATTGCGCGCGCCTACTGCGAGAGCGAGGCGGCCACCGCCCAGCGCCTGGTGCGCGCCAAGCGCAAGATCGCCGACGCGAAGATTCCCTTCGCCGTGCCGGCGCCGGACCAGCTGCCGGCGCGCCTGGCGCTGGTGCTGCAAGTGATCTACCTGGTGTTCAACGAAGGCTACGGCGCCACCAGCGGCCAGCGCCTGGTGCGTACCGACCTGTGCCGCGAAGCGATCCGGCTGGGCCGCCTGCTGGCCGAGCTGGCGCCGCGCGACGCCGAGGTGCAGGGTCTGCTGGCCCTGATGCTGCTGACCCACGCCCGCAGCGGCGCCCGCGCCTCGGCCGACGGCGGGTTGATGACGCTGGAAACGCAAGACCGCAGCCTGTGGGACCGCGCCGCCATCGCCGAAGGCCTGGCGCTGCTGGACGCGGCCTTGCCGCTGCGCCGGCCCGGCCCATACCAGATCCAGGCCGCCATCGCGGCGCTGCACAGCAAGGCTGCCGGCGCGGCGGAAACCGACTGGCCACAGATCTCGGCCCTGTACGGCGCGCTGCTGCGCCACCTGCCCACGCCGGTGGTGGAGTTGAACGCCGCCGTCGCGCTCGGCATGGCCGGCGGCCCGGCGCAGGGGCTGGCCTGGATTGCCAGGCTGGAGCAGGGGGGCCAGCTGGACGGTTTCCATTACCTGCACGCTGCCAAGGCCGAACTGCTGCGCCGCCAGGGCGACCCTGCCGCCATCGCCGCTTATGACCGCGCCTGCGAGCTCGCCAGCAACGCCGTCGAGCGCCAGTACCTGCAATCCCGCCGCGCGGAACTGCTCAATCTTCCCGCGTGAAAATCCAGCGGTATGCGGCCAGGCCGCCGCCACAGACCCATAGTTCCGCAAGGACGCCGATGGCGATTCCCTCTGTCAAGAACTGGTTCTGCGCGCTGAGAGCAAACCGCGCCTTTGCCTGTCCAGTGCTGCCAGCCTGGGACCGCCACGGCTGGCCGCCTCCACCCAGATCAAGCTCCGGAGGGATTTTCCCTGCTGCGCTTGTATAATGCAGGCAAATCCACAGCTTCCCAGACCATGACCAATACCACCCATTTCGGCTACAAGACCGTCTCCGAAGACGATAAAGTGAAGGAAGTCGCCAAGGTGTTCCACTCGGTGGCCGCCAAGTACGACGTGATGAACGACCTGATGTCGGCCGGTCTGCATCGCCTGTGGAAGACGTTTACCATCGCCAACGCGGCCGTGCGTCCCGGTTTCAAATGCCTGGACATCGCCGGCGGCACCGGCGACCTGGCCAAGGCTTTCGCCAAGCAGGCCGGCCCCAGCGGCGAGGTGTGGCTGACCGATATTAATGAGTCCATGCTGCGCGTGGGCCGCGATCGCCTCTTGAATCGCGGCCTGGTCACCCCCACCTTGCTGTGTGACGCGGAAAAATTGCCGTTCCCCGACAATTATTTCGACCGGGTCAGCGTGGCGTTCGGCCTGCGCAACATGACGCACAAGGACCAGGCGCTGGCCGAAATGCGCCGCGTGCTGAAGCCGGGCGGCAAGCTGCTGGTGCTGGAATTCTCAAAAGTCGCGGAACCGTTGCAAAAGCCGTATGATCTGTATTCGTTCTCGGTGCTGCCTTGGCTGGGACAGAAAATTGCCGGTGACGCGGAAAGCTACCGTTACCTGGCTGAATCGATCCGCATGCATCCCGACCAGGAAACCCTGAAAACGATGATGCAGGATGCGGGACTGGAGCGGGTCCAGTATTACAACCTGACGGCGGGTGTGGCCGCTTTGCACACCGGTATCAAACTGTAAGCGGGAAAACATCATGAACATGAAAAAGATTCTGGTTAGCGCTGTGCTGGCATTGTCCGCCACCGCCATGCTGGGCGAGGCGATCGCCCGTCCCATGGGCGGCGGCCGCTCCATCGGACGCCAGTCCCAAAGCGTGAGCAAGATGCCGGCCCAGCCTGCGCCGACCCCGGCCCAGGCCCGCCAGGCCACGCCCGCAGCCGCGGCAGCCACGCCGCCGGCAGCCGCGCCGAAACCTTCCAGCCCTTGGAAAGGCATCCTGGGCGGCGCGCTGCTGGGCCTCGGCCTGGGCGCCCTGCTGTCGCACTTCGGCCTGGGCGGCGCCCTGGCCAGCATGATCGGCACCATGCTGACGTTCGCGCTGATCGCCGGCGCGGCCTACCTGATCTTCCGCCTGGTGCGCAGCCGCATGTCGCCGCAGCGTCCTGCCGCGGCAGCGGCCGGCTTCGGCGGCAATGGCGGCAGCGCATGGCAGCCTCAGCCACAGCAGCCGATGGCCCGTACGCCGGAAATCGGCTCCGGCCTGCCGCCGCTGCAGCCGGTCTCGGGCGGCCTGAACCTGGATAAAGCGGCGCCTGTTGCGGCCCACACCCCTTGGGGCGTGCCGGCCGACTTCGACACGGCGTCCTTCCTGCGCCATGCCAAGAGCAACTACATCCGCCTGCAAGCGGCCTGGGACAAGGGCGATTCGGCCGACATCCGCGAATTCACCACCCCGGAAGTGTTCGCCGAGCTGAAGATGCAGATCGCCGAGCGCAACGGCCAGGCCGACTACACCGACGTGGTCACCATCGACGCCGAGCTGCTGGGCATCGAGAACGACGGCAAGGACTACCTGGCCAGCGTCAAGTTCATGGGCTCGATCAAGTCCGCGCCGGACGCGCTGGCCGAGCCGTTCCACGAAGTGTGGAACCTGAGCAAGCCGGTTTCCGGCAACGGCGGCTGGCTGCTGGCCGGCATCCAGCAGCTTGCCTAAGCGCTGGCGTTCCCGTTTTTTCGCCACCACGCCGGGCAAGCGCCCGGCAAACTGGTAAGATCAAGACCGCCCAGGCAAACTGGGCGGTTTTGTTTTTTTAAGCGCCTGCACGCATGCCTTCACCGACCATACCCAATCTGCCTACACCGCTGGCGCCCGTCGCCGCCACCATCAACCATCTGCTGGCCCAGGAGCCGTGGGCCCGCGCGGCCCTGCGCCTGCACGCCGGCAAGATGGCCTGCATCGCCGCCGCGCCGGTCGAGCTGCGCCTGGGCGTGACCGCCGACGGCATGGTGGAAGCCGCGCCGGCCGATGCCGCAGCCAATGTCACCATCCGCCTCAAGCTGTCCGACCTGCCGCTGATCGCGCAAAACCGCGAGCGCGCCTTTTCCTACGTGCAGATCGAGGGCGACGCCGAATTTGCCAACGCCATCTCGCAGCTGTCCAAATCGCTGCGCTGGGAGGCCGAACATGACCTGGAAAAGCTGGTCGGCCCGCTGGCCGCCACGCGCCTGGCGGGCGGCGCCAGGGCCGCCTTCGAGGCGCTCAAGAGCGGGCAGCGCAAGCTGGCCGAGAACGCCGCCGAGTACTTCCTTGAAGAGAATCCGCTGCTGGTACGCCCGGCCGTGACCGAGCAGTTCGGCGCGGAAGTGCGCCGCCTGCGCGACGACACCGAGCGCTTCGCCAAGCGCCTGGCCAACCTGGAAAAGAAACTGGCGCAGGGCGCCGGGGACCATACATGATCTTGAAATTCCTGCGCCTGCTGAAAATCCTGCGGGTCGCCGTCCAGTACGGACTCGATGAAATCGCCTTCTCCGGCCTGCGCGTGCCGCGCACGGCCAAGCTGATCGACACCTTCTTCTTCTGGCGCGACATCTCCGCGCCGCGCGGCCTGCGCCTGCGCCTGGCGCTGGAGGAGCTGGGGCCGATCTTCGTCAAGTTCGGCCAGGTGCTGTCCACCCGGCGCGACCTGATCCCGCTCGACATCGTGGAAGAGCTGGCGCTGCTGCAGGACCGCGTGCCGCCGTTCGATTCGGACCTGGCCATCGCCCAGATCCAGCGTTCGCTGGGCGACCACCCGGACCGCCTGTTTGCCAGCTTCGAGCGCATCCCCGTCGCGTCGGCCTCGATCGCGCAGGTGCACTTCGCCGTCCTGAAGGACGGCAAGGAAGTGGCCGTCAAGGTGCTGCGCCCGGGCATGAAGAAGCTGATCGACGAGGACGTGGCGTTGATGCATATCGCCGCCGACTGGATCGGCCGCCTGTGGGCCGACAGCAAGCGCCTCAAGCCGAAAGAGGTGGTGGGCGAGTTCGACAAATACCTGCACGACGAACTGGACCTGATGCGCGAGGCGGCCAACGCCAGCCAGCTGCGGCGCAACTTCGCCGACGGCAACTTGCTGCTGGTGCCGGAAATGTACTGGGACTATTGCTCGTCCAGCGTGATCGTGATGGAGCGCATGCACGGCATCCCCGTGTCGCAGATCGACCGCTTGATGGAGGCCGGTGTGGACTTGAAAAAACTGTCCAGCGACGGCGTGGAAATCTTCTTCACCCAGGTGTTCCGCGACGGCTTCTTCCATGCAGATATGCATCCCGGCAACATCCTGGTGTCGATCGACCCGGCCACCTTCGGCCGCTACATTGCGCTCGACTTCGGCATCGTCGGCACCCTGAACGACTTCGACAAGGATTACCTGTCGCAAAACTTCCTGGCCTTCTTCCGGCGCGACTACAAGCGTGTGGCCGAGGCCCACATCGAATCGGGCTGGGCGCCCAAGGAAACCCGCGTCGACGAGCTGGAGTCGGCGGTGCGCGCCTGCTGCGAGCCGATCTTCGACCGGCCGCTGAAAGACATCTCCTTCGGCCAGATCCTGCTGCGCCTGTTCCAGACCTCGCGCCGCTTCAACGTGGAAGTGCAGCCGCAGCTGGTGCTGCTGCAAAAGACCCTGCTCAACATCGAAGGCCTGGGGCGCCAGCTGGACCCGGACCTGGACCTGTGGAAGACCGCCAAGCCCTACCTGGAAAACTGGATGGCCGAGCAGGTCGGCTGGCAGGGCATGCTGGAGCGCCTGAAGGCCGAGGCGCCGCGCTACACCCACGTGCTGCCGCAGCTGCCGCGCCTGATGCACCGCGCGCTCAGCGTGGCCGGCGAGCCGGACAACACCAACAATGAACTGCTGCGCGTGCTCATCGCCGAGCAGCAGCGCACCAACCGGCTGATCAGCTTCGTGGTCTATTTCGCCGGCGCCTTCGCGGTCGGCGCGCTGGGTCTGCAAGCTTACATGCGCTGGCGCGGCCTGCTATGACGCAGCCATCCCCGCCACCGGCGCCGGTCCCGGCGTTCGCCTCGCGCGACCCGCTCGACCCGGCCTTCTGGGACGAGCGCTTCGACCAGGGTTACACGCCCTGGGACCGGGGCGGCGTGCCCGAGCGCCTGCGCCAGTTCGCCACCGAACTGCACGGCTTGCCGACCGTATTGATACCCGGCTGCGGCTCTGCCTACGAACTGGCCTTCCTGTCCGAAGCGGGCTGGGACGCCACCGCCATCGACTTTTCGCCGGCCGCCGTGGCCGCCGCGCGCCAGGCTGTCGGCCCGCAGTGGCAGGGCAGGGTGGTGGAGGCGGATTTCTTCCAGTACCGGCCGTCCGCGCCGCTGGACCTGATCTACGAGCGCGCCTTCCTGTGCGCCTTGCCGCGCGCCATGTGGCCGCCAGTGGCGGCGCGCTGGGCCGAGCTGCTGCCGTCCGGCGCGCTGCTGGCCGGCTATTTCTTCTTTGACAACAACCCCAAGGGCCCGCCCTTCGGCATCGCGCGCGAGGCGCTGGACGCCCTGCTCGCGCCGCATTTCCGCTGCGTGGCCGACGAGGCGGTGTTGGATTCCATGCCGGTTTTCGCGGGCAAGGAGCGCTGGATGGCCTGGCGGCGGCTGTAATTCGCATTACGCGCCGGAAAAGGCTTTATAATTCAGGGTTTTGATGATTTTTGCGGAGTAATTGAATGCCGATCTACGCTTACCGCTGCGACGACTGTGGCTTTGCCAAGGATGTTTTGCAGAAGATGTCCGATCCGGTCCTGACCGATTGCCCTACGTGCGGCAAGGCAACCTTCAAGAAGCAGCTGACCGCCGCCGGTTTCCAGCTGAAGGGTACGGGCTGGTACGCCACCGATTTCCGCGGCGGCACGCCGCCTGCGACCGGCGTGGCCACCGGACCGGCCGACGCCAAGCCGGAGGGCAAGCCCGACGCCAAGTCCGACAGCACGGCCGCCGCCCCCGCAGCCGCGCCGGCCAGCACCACCACTTCGGCTTGATCCAATGCGCAAATATTTCATTACCGGCCTGCTGATCCTGGTTCCGATCGCGATCACCGCCTGGGTGCTGAACCTGGTGATCAGCACCATGGACCAGTCGCTGCTGCTGGTGCCGGCGCAGTACCGTCCGAAAGCCCTGTTCGGTTTCGACATTCCCGGCCTGGGCACGATCCTGACCGTGCTGATCGTGTTCCTGACCGGCTTGCTGACCAACAACCTGGTCGGCAACTACATCGTGCGCATGTGGGAAAAGCTGCTGCACCGCATCCCGGTGGTCAGCTCGCTGTACGGCAGCGTCAAGCAAGTGTCGGACACGCTGTTTTCGTCGTCGGGCAACGCCTTCCGCAAGGCCGTGCTGATCCCGTATCCGCACCAGAATTCGCGCACCATCGCTTTCCTGACCGGCGTGCCGGGCGGCGATGTGAAGCAGCACCTGGAGGGCGAGTACGTCAGCGTGTACGTGCCCACCACGCCGAACCCGACCTCGGGATTCTTCCTGATGTTGGCCAAAAAAGATGTTATCGAGCTCGATATGAGCGTCGATGCCGCCCTGAAGTACATCGTTTCCATGGGCGTGGTTGCGCCCGAATGAACCAAATTAACCTGAACTGAGAAATAACCATGTCTATGCGCACTCACTACTGCGGCCTCACCACTGAAGCCCAGCTCGGCCAAACCGTCAGCCTGTGCGGTTGGGTACACCGTCGCCGCGACCACGGCGGCGTGATTTTCATCGACCTGCGCGACCGCGAAGGCCTGGTTCAGATCGTCTGCAACCCGGAGCAGGCGGAAGTCTTCAAGGCGGCCGAATCCGTGCGCAACGAGTTCTGCCTGCGCGTGACCGGCGTGGTCAAGGACCGCCTGGCCGGCACCATCAACAACAACCTGAAATCGGGCAAGATCGAAGTGATCTGCTCCGAACTGGAAGTGCTGAACCCCTCCGTGGCAGTTCCGTTCCAGCTGGACGACGACAACCTGTCCGAAACCACCCGCCTGACCCACCGCGTGCTGGACCTGCGCCGTCCGCAGATGCAGAACAACCTGCGCCTGCGCTACAAGGTGACGATGGAAGTGCGCAAATACCTGGACGCGCTGGGCTTCATCGACATCGAAACCCCGATGCTGACCAAGTCCACCCCGGAAGGCGCGCGCGACTACCTGGTGCCGTCGCGTGTGAACGCCGGCAACTTCTTCGCACTGCCGCAGTCGCCGCAGCTGTTCAAGCAGCTGCTGATGGTGGCCAACTTCGACCGCTACTACCAGATCACCAAGTGCTTCCGCGACGAGGACCTGCGCGCCGACCGCCAGCCTGAATTCACCCAGATCGACTGCGAAACCTCGTTCCTGACCGAACAGGAGATCCGCGACCTGTTCGAAGACATGATCCGCCTGGTGTTCAAGAACACCATGGAAGTGGACCTGCCGAACCCGTTCCCGGTGATGAACTTCTCCGAAGCCATGGGCAAGTACGGTTCGGACAAGCCGGACATGCGCGTCAAGCTGGAGTTCACCGAACTGACCGAGGTGGTGAAGAACGTCGAGTTCAAGATCTTCAACGCCGCCGCCAACATGCCTAACGGCCGCGTGGTCGGCATGCGCGTGCCGCAAGGCGGCTCGATGCCGCGTTCGGAAATCGACGCCTACACCCAGTTCGTGGCCATCTACGGCGCCAAGGGCCTGGCCTACATCAAGGTCAACGAAAAAGCGAAAGGCCGCGACGGCCTGCAATCGCCTATCGTCAAGACCATCGACGACGCCACCCTGGCCAAGATCCTGGAACTGACGGGCGCGCAGGACGGCGACCTGATCTTCTTCGGCGCCGACAAAGCGAAAGTCGTGAACGACGCCATCGGCGCGCTGCGCGTGAAGATCGGCCACTCCGAGTTCGGCAAGAAAGCCGGCCTGTTCGACGACGTCTGGTCGCCGCTGTGGGTGATCGACTTCCCGATGTTTGAATACGACGAAGAAGCCGACCGCTGGACCGCGACCCACCACCCGTTCACCGCGCCGAAAGACGGCCACGAGGACATGCTGGAAACCAATCCGGGCGCCTGCATCGCCAAGGCCTACGACATGGTGCTGAACGGCTGGGAACTGGGCGGCGGTTCGATCCGTATCCACCGCGAAGAAGTGCAATCGAAAGTGTTCCGCGCGCTGAAGATCGACGCCGACGAAGCGCGCCTGAAGTTCGGCTTCCTGCTGGATGCGCTGCAATACGGCGCGCCTCCGCACGGCGGCCTGGCATTCGGCCTGGACCGTATCGTGACCCTGATGACCAAGTCCGATTCGATCCGCGACGTGATCGCCTTCCCGAAAACCCAGCGTGCGCAAGACTTGCTGACCCACGCTCCATCGGAAGTGGACGAGAAGCAGCTGAAAGAGCTGCATATCCGCCTGCGCGCCGCCGAGCCGAAGGTGGCCGGCTAATGTAGCAATGGAAAAGGCGCCGCGGCGCCTTTTCTTTTATCGGAACTATGAAGCCTTACAAGATCCCTGAATCGGTGCTGGTGGTGATCCACACGGCCGAGCTGCAAGTGCTGCTGATCGAGCGGGCCGGCAATCCCGGCTTCTGGCAATCCGTCACCGGCTCGCTGGACGCGCCGGACGAGCCGCTGCTGGCGACCGCCACGCGCGAGCTGTTCGAGGAAACCGGCATCGTCGCCGACGGCGACACCATCGCGCTGCGCGACTGGCGGCTGTCCAACGTCTACGAAATCTACCCCATCTGGCGCCACCGTTATGCGCCGGGCGTGACGCACAACACCGAGCACGTGTTCAGCGTGCAGGTGCCGCGCGACATCCCCATCCTGCTCAGCCCGCGCGAGCACACGCAATATGTGTGGCTGCCCTACCTGGAAGCCGCCGACCAGTGCTTCTCGTCCTCCAACGCCGAAGCCGTGCTGCAGCTGCCGCACCAGCAGGCCTCGCTGCGCGGCGCCTGACCCGCCAGCCGGCAAGTCACCACTCCCATGCGCCCCAAGGAGCCGCCTATAAGCCTCCCACAAGCCTCCTATGAGCTTCCCGCGAGCCGCTGATGAGCGCCGATGAGCCGCCCATGACCGCGCCCGCGATCGCCATCCTTGCCGCCGATGCCCGCAACGCGCCCGACGCTGCCGCGCTGGACGGCTCCTTCACCATCGCCGAACGCCTGTTGCTGAGCGCCACGCCGGACGCCATCACCTGGCAAGCCATGCCGGTGCCGCCCTACCGCAAGGACTACCGCGAGCTCGACCGCGCAGACAGCGACCGCGGCGGGGCCAGCGCTCCGCTGCCGGCCGAATACCTCGGCAGCGCCGACAGTGCCGCCTTCCTCGCCTACGCGGCAGGCAAGCCCTGCGGCTTGCTGCTGCTCTCCACCGGCTGGAACGGCCTGGCCGTCATCGACGACATCCTGGTTGACGCCGGTGCGCGCCGCCTTGGCGTCGGCAGCGCCTTGCTGGCGCACGCGGAGGCGTGGGCGCGCGGGCGAGGCCTGCCCGGCATCATGCTTGAAACCCAGGACAGCAACGTCCCCGCCTGCCGCCTGTACGCCCGCCACGGCTACCAGCTGCGCGGCTTCGACCGCAGCCTCTACGCCACCCATCCCGGCACCGCCCATGAAACTGCCTTGTTCTGGTACCTGCTGTTCAATGATAGGACTCTCCGCAATTGATACAGCCGCTGCTGGCGTAGCATGAAAGCTTGCGTCCTCGCGGCGCTTGGCATGCCAGCAGTGTTGCGCTACAAGGGCTATGTTTTCTTCTTTTTCTCAAGCGAAGGCACGCCGCGCGAGCCAGCGCACGTTCACGTCAGGCACGGCAACGCTGTGGCAAAATTCTGGCGACTGCCTGGAGGTTGTCGAAGAGTTGGATAGAGTTCTTTCATGAATGAACCCAGAGCAGTGAGTGTGCCCTTCCAGGGCGAATCGATGCAGTGCTATTGGACGACGAGCGCACGCTGAGCGTCCCCTTGGCGCGCTTTCCGCGTCTGCAGCGGGCGTCTGCCGAACAGCGGTCGGACTATCTGATCAGTGTGCTCGGGCTGCATTGG
The DNA here is from genome assembly GCF_059704565.1 of Massilia sp. NBRC 108631. Lineage (NCBI taxonomy): Bacteria > Pseudomonadati > Pseudomonadota > Betaproteobacteria > Burkholderiales > Oxalobacteraceae > Massilia > Massilia sp. NBRC 108631. Next base: position 9,568 of record NZ_BAAKJE010000219.1, on the reverse strand, counting down.
GAAGCGTTGGACGAGGACGTCAGCGTGGCGCATCTGCTCGCCGCTTGCGGCGACCGGCATGCCGATCAAGCGGTCCTGAAGTAGATTGCGGTCCATTTCATCAATCACTATTCGGTGTTCCCTGTCCGGGCCGTAAATAGCGTGCCCCAGGCCATCACTACGTCTGTGCGCCGCCGCACAGAGACTGGAAGAAAACATTAGCCGTGCGGCAAGCGGACTGTTGGGAGTAGAATCATTCCCATGAAGATCCGAGTCGCCACCTATAACATCCACAAGGGCGTGTCGTACCGCTCTCAGCCGCGCGTGCACGCGCTCAAACAGGCCATCGGCAAGTTCGATGCGGACGTGGTGTTCCTGCAGGAAGTGCAGGGCAAGCACGACCGCATCGCGGAAAAGTTCGGCGAGGAGCTGCACGGCCACCGCCACTGGCCCACCACCGCGCAGCACGAGTTCTTCGGCGACGGCCGCCATTCTGTCTACGGCATGAACGCCAAGTACGACCACGGCCACCACGGCAACGCGCTGCTGAGCAACTTCCCCATCGCCAAGTGGACCAATACCGACATCTCGGACCACGCCTACGAGGCGCGCGGCATCCTGCACTGCATTATCGATACGCCGAGCACGCCGGTGCACTGCTATGTGGTGCACCTGGGCCTGTTCGAGGCTGGCCGCACGCGCCAGACCCAGGCGCTGATCGACGCGGTCAAGGAGACCGCACCCGACAACGAGCCGGTGATCATCGCCGGCGATTTCAACGACTGGCGCAACACCCTGAGCGCCACACTGCGCAAGGCGCTGGGAGTGGTGGAGGTCTTCGATGAGATCCGCCCGCCCTCCGCGCTGGGCGACCTGGTCCGTACTCTGGCGCGGCGCAAGGCGGCCCTGCATCCGGCCCGCACCTTCCCGGCCGCCTTGCCTGTGTTCCGGCTGGACCGCATCTATGTGCGCGGCTTCAGCGTCGAGACCGCGCAAGTGCTGCACGGACCCGAGTGGGCACGCTTGTCGGACCACTCTCCCATCGTCGCGACTCTGGGGTTAAACTGACGCCGTATGCGCTCAGTCAATTTCATCGCCGACAACGAAGTCAAGCTCCTGCATTGCGGTACCGATTACTTCCCGGCCCTGAGGGAGGCGATCGACGCGGCGCAGTACGAGGTCTACTTCGAAACCTATATCTTCGCCGGCGACGATACCGGCCAATCCGTGCTGGGCGCACTGATGCGGGCCGCCCAGCGCGGTGTGACGGTGCGCATGATTACCGACTGGTTCGGCACCGGCCACCGCCAGGTCTACCGCATGCACGAGCAACTGGTCGCGGCCGGCGTCGAGCACCGCATCTTCAACCCCTGGTTCAAGCGCGGCGTGACGCGCACCCACCGCAAGATCTGTGTGGTGGACCGCGAGGTGGCCTTCGTGGGCGGCATCAATATCAACGACGACATGTTCTGCGACACCAAGCCGGATGTGTGCCTGGCCGCGCCGCGCTGGGACTTCGCGGTGGCCGTGCGCGGTCCGCTGGTGACCTCCATCCACCAGGAAGCGCAGACCCAGTGGCAGCGCCTGGGCAAGATGAGCATCATCAAGCGTATCGGCCTGTACAACGAAATGCGCAAGGTGAACAAGATCGCCCGCCAGAGCACGGTGCAAGCCGGCTTCGTGGTGCGCGACAACCTGCGCAACCGCGCCACCATCCAGCGCGCCTACCTGCAGGCGCTGGGGCGCGCCAAGAAGAGCGTGCTGATCGCCAACCCCTACTTCGCGCCCGGGCGCAAGTTCCGCCACGCGCTGGCGCGCGCCGCCCAGCGCGGCGTGGACGTGGTGCTGCTGATCGGCGTGGGCGAGATCTGGCTGCAGGACGCGGTGGCGCACTCCTTCTACCCCAAGCTGCTGGCGGCCGGCGTCAAAGTGGTGGAATACCGCAAGACCCAGCTGCACGCCAAGGTGGCCGTCATCGACGACGACTGGGCCACGGTGGGCTCCAGCAATGTGGACGGCCTGAGCCTGTTCCTGAACCAGGAAGCCAACGTGGTCATCAAGGATGCGGAATTTGCCCGCAGCCTGCGCGAACACATCGAGCAGGGCATCGCCGATGGCGTGGTGATCCACGCCGAAGACTTCGCCCACGTGGGCCGCGTGCGCCGCATCGGCTACGAGGCCGCCTTCTTCTTCTATCTGATATTGATGAGAATTTTTGCTTCTGGGAAGTACGCATAATGGAAAACGTGCGCATCGACAAATGGCTGTGGGCGGCCCGTTTCTTCAAGACCCGTTCGCTGGCCTCGGACGCGGTGGAAACCGGCAAGGTGAAGCTGGACGGCGAGCGCGTCAAGCCGGCGCGCGCCGTGCGGGTGGGCGACAAGCTGGCCATCGACAACGGCTCGGACGAGTGGGAAGTGCAGGTGTTGGGGATTTCAGACAAGCGCGGCGGCGCCCCGGTGGCACGCCTGCTGTACCAGGAGAGCGAGGCCAGCATCGCGCGCCGCATTGCGGAACACGAGCGCCGCAAACTGTTTCACGAACCGGGCGCGGACTTCAAGGGCCGCCCCACCAAGCGCGACCGCCGTCAACTGGGGCGTTTCCACGACGAGTGACACCAAACAAGGAGCTGCGGCTCCTTTTTTCTTGCTGCGGCGCACCAATAGAACGCCGCCTCTAACGAAGCCGTTTGACATTTACCCCTCGCTGGATAATAGTACGAGCGTTCGCAATTCTTTTCACACGAAGAAAATCCAGGTGGGAGAAAATAGAACTCCCTGACCTGGACTACAACTTTGAGTGGCAACTATTAATACTTCAATCAAATTTATGCGCAAGGGCGAGCTGACCCGCGCAGCCATCCTGGATATGGCGCTGGAACTGGCCAGCCGGGATGGTCTGGAAGGCCTGACCATTGGCTTGCTTGCGGACAAGATGAACATGAGCAAGTCGGGCGTGTTCGCCCACTTCGGTTCGCGCGAGGACTTGCAGCTGGAAGTGCTGAAACTGTATCACCACCGTTTCGAGCAGGAAGTGTTCTTCCCCAGCATTAAGGAACCGCGCGGTTTGCCGCGCCTGCGTGCGATGTTCGCGCGCTGGATCTCGCGCGTGAGCGAAGAGATCGCCTCGGGCTGCATCTACATCAGCGGCGCCGTCGAATACGACGACCGCCCCGGCCCGATCCGCGAGGAACTGGTGGGCATGGTGTCGGCCTGGCAGAGCGCACTGGTGCGCAGCGTGCAGCAAGCCATCGACACCGGCGACCTGAAGCAGGACACCGACGCGCAGCAGCTGGTGTACGAGATGTACGGCCTGATCCTCGCGGTGCACCACGACGCGCGCTTCCTGCGCACGCCGGGCAGCGTGGAACGGGCCCGCACCGGCTTTACGCGCTTGATTGAAAACTACCGCACCTAGCCTCGGCTGGGTGCATGGAATGCACGAGCAGCCACGGTCCGCCGCGGCGCGCTTTTACTAATATTTAGTCTTACGCCATCAGGAGAAAATCATGGGTCAATACGTCGCACCAATCCGGGATATGCAATTCGTGCTGCACGAGTTCTTGAAGGTTGAAGAGCAGCTGAAAGAACTGCCGGCCCACGCGGAAACCGACGCCGACATCATCAACGCGGTGCTGGACGAAGGCGCGAAATTCACCTCCGAAGTGCTGTTCCCGCTGAACCACTCGGGCGACCGCGAAGGCTGCACCCATGATCCGGTCAACAAGACCGTGACCACTCCGAAAGGCTTCAAGGAAGCCTACAAGCAGTACGTTGAAGGCGGCTGGGCCGCGCTGGCCTGCGATCCGGAGTACGGCGGCCAGGGCCTGCCTGTCGTGCTGAACAACTCCTTCTACGAGATGCTGAACTCGTCGAACCAGGCCTGGACCATGTACCCCGGCCTGTCGCACGGCGCCTACGAGTGCCTGAAAGAACACGGCACCGACGAACAGAAGCGCCTGTACCTGCCGAAGCTGGTGTCGGGCGAATGGACCGGCACCATGTGCCTGACCGAGCCGCACTGCGGCACCGACCTGGGCATGCTGCGCTCGAAAGCCATCCCTGAAGCGGACGGCTCCTGGACCATCACCGGCAACAAGATCTTCATTTCGGCCGGCGAGCACGACATGTCCGACAACATCCTGCACCTGGTGCTGGCCCGCGTGCCGGATGCGCCGGAAGGCTCGAAAGGCATCTCGCTGTTCCTGGTGCCGAAATTCCTGCCGAACGCGGACGGCAGCGTCGGCGCGCGCAACCCGATCACCTGTGGCGCCATCGAAGAAAAGATGGGCATCCACGGCAACTCGACCTGCCAGATGAACCTGGACGGCGCCAAGGGCTGGATCATCGGCCAGCCGAACAAGGGCCTGAACGCCATGTTCGTGTTCATGAACGCGGCCCGCCTGGGCGTGGGCATGCAGTCGCTGGGCCTGACCGAGATCGCCTACCAGAACGCGCTGACCTACGCCAAGGACCGCATCCAGATGCGCTCCCTGTCGGGTGTCAAGGCACCGGACAAGCAAGCCGACCCGATCATCGTGCACCCTGACGTGCGCCGCATGCTGCTGACCTGCAAGGCCTACGCCGAAGGCGCGCGCGCCTTCACGTCCTACATCGCGCTGCAGATCGACCGCGAACTGAACCATCCGGACGAAGAAGTGCGTAAGGAAGCGGCCGACGAAGTGGCGCTGCTGACCCCTATCGTCAAGGCCTTCATCACCGACAACGGCTGGATCGCCACCTCGGAAGCGATGCAGGTGTACGGCGGCCACGGCTACATTGCCGAATGGGGCATGGAGCAGTACGTGCGCGACGCGCGCATCAACCTGATCTACGAAGGCACCAACACCATCCAGTCGCTGGACCTGCTGGGCCGCAAGATCCTGATGGACAACGGCGCCAAGCTGCGCAAGTTCGGCGACAAGATCCGCGCTTTCGTGGAAGAAAACGGCACCGACGAAGCGATGTCCGAGTTCATCACCCCGCTGGGCGACCTGGGCGAAAAAGTCGGCAAGCTGACCATGGAAATCGGCATGAAGGCCTTCCAGAACCAGGACGAAGTGGGCGCGGCCGCCGTGCCGTACCTGCGCGTCGTGGGCCACCTGGTGTACAGCTACTTCTTCGCGCAGATGGCCAAGATCGCGCTGGAAAAGCAGGACTCCGGCGACAACTTCTACAAAGCCAAGCTGGCCACGGCGCGCTTCTACTTCGCCCGCCTGCAGCCGGAAACCGCAACCCTGATCCGCCAGGCACGCTCCGGCGCCGCCAGCCTGATGGCGCTCGACGCCGACCTGTTCTAAGAGCATAGAGGACCGATATGACCAATTTCACCGTTAAAAAAGTAGCCGTGCTGGGCGCCGGCGTCATGGGCGCGCAGATCGCCGCCCACTGCGTCAACGCCAAAGTGCCGGTCGTGCTGTTCGACCTGCCGGGCAAGGAAGGCACGCCGAAGAACGGCATCGTGCTGCGCGCCATCGAGAACCTGAAGAAGATGTCGCCTGCGCCGTTCGGCGACAAGGCCGACGCCGAGCTGATCCAGGTCGCCAACTACGAAGACAACCTGGACCTGCTGGCCGGCTGCGACCTGATCATCGAAGCGATCGCCGAGCGCATGGACTGGAAGCATGACCTGTACAAGAAGGTCGCGCCGCACATCGCCGCCAACGCCATCTTCGCCTCCAACACCTCGGGCCTGTCGATCAACAAGCTGGCCGAAGGCTTCGACGCAGACCTGAAGGCGCGCTTCTGCGGCGTGCACTTCTTCAACCCGCCGCGCTATATGCACCTGGTGGAACTGATCCCGACCACCGACACCAAGCCGGAAATCCTGGACCAGCTGGAAACCTTCCTGACCTCGGCCCTGGGCAAGGGCGTGGTACGCGCCAAGGACACCCCGAACTTCATCGCCAACCGCGTGGGCGTGTTCGGCATGATGGCCACCATCCACGAAGCCGAAAAATTCGGCCTGTCGGTGGACGTGGTCGACGACCTGACCGGCTCCAAGCTGGGCCGCGCCAGCTCCGGCACCTTCCGCACCGCGGACGTGGTCGGCCTGGACACCATGGGCCATGTGATCAAGACCATGCAGGACTACCTGCCGAACGATCCGTTCGCGGCCATCTACAAGACGCCTGAAGTGCTGAGCAAGCTGGTGGAAAAAGGCACGCTGGGTTCGAAGACCGGCGCCGGCTTCTACAAGAAGGTGGGCAAGGACATCATGCGCCTGGACTTCGCCACCGGCGAATACGTCGCTGGCGGCGCCAAGGCAGCCGACATCATCGCCCGCATCCTGAAGGAAAAGGATCCGGTCAAGAAGATGAAGGCGCTGCGCGAATCGACCAACCCGCAAGGCCAGTTCCTGTGGGCGATCTTCCGCGACATGTTCCACTACATCGCCGTGCACATGAAGGACATCGCCGACAACGCGCGCGACATCGACTTCGCGCTGCGCTGGGGCTTCGGCTGGAAATCGGGCCCGTTCGAAACCTGGCAGGCCGCAGGCTGGACCCAGATCGCCGAGTGGGTGAAAGCCGACATCGACGCCGGCCAGGCATTGTGCAGCGAACCGCTGCCGGCATGGGTATTCGAAGGCCAGGTGGCGGAGAAGGGCGTGCACACCCCTGAAGGCTCCTACTCGGCAGCATCGAACAGCTACGTGCCGCGCTCGACCCTGGACGTGTACAAGCGCCAGGAATTCCGCGCCGGCCTGTTCGGCAGCGGCGCCATCGACGGCACCAAGGCCGGCACCACCGTGTTCGAGGACGACTCGGTGCGCCTGTGGCACTCCGGCGACGACGTATTGGTGATCTCGCTCAAGACCAAGATGCACGTGATCGGCGACGGCGTGATCAAGGGCCTGAAAATGGGCCTGGAAGAAGCCGGCAAGAACTTCAAGGGCCTGGTGATCTGGAGCGCGGACGCGGCCGACGGCGGCGCATTCTCGGCCGGCGCCGACCTGCAATCGGCACTGCCTGCGTTCATGCAGGGCGGCGCGAAAGCGGTGGACCCCATCATCAAGGAACTGCAGGACACCTTCCAGGCCATGAAGTACTCCAACGTGCCGGTGGTTGCGGCCGTTGCGGGCCTGGCGCTGGGCGGCGGCTGCGAAATGGCGCTGCACGCGTCGAAGCGCGTGGCCTCGATCGAGTCCTACATCGGCCTGGTGGAAGTGGGCGTGGGCCTGATTCCCGCCGGCGGCGGCCTGAAAGAAGCGGCGGTACGCGCCTTCAAGGAAGCCAAGGGCAACGACATCCTGCAATTCCTCAAGACCGGCTTCACCAACGCCGCCACCGCGCAAGTATCGAAGTCCGCGCTGGAAGCGAAGGCCATGGGCTACCTGAAGGAAGACGACGTGATCGTGTTCAACCCGTACGAACTGCTGCACGTGGCCAAAGTGACCGCGCGCGCCATGTTCGACGCGGGCTACCGCGCGCCGATCCAGCGTCCCGTGACCGTGACCGGCCGCTACGGCTGGGCCACCATCAAGGGCCAGCTGGTCAACATGCGCGACGGCGGCTTCATCTCGGCGCACGACTTCAAGCTGGGCGACATGATTGCTGAAATCGTGTCCGGCGGCGACATCGACCAGGGCAGCGTGGTGAGCGAGCAGTGGCTGCTGGACATGGAACGCAAAGCCTTCCTGGAGCTGCTGAACAATCCGAAGTCGCAAGAGCGCATCATGGGCATGCTGCAAACCGGTAAGCCGGTACGCAACTAAACAGCCCCGATGTCCTTCCTGTCACTGGCCTTCAAAGTCCTGTTGAAAGTGAAACCGAGCATGGTTTATGACCGCATCAAGCAGCAAATGATGGACACCCTGCCGATGGTGCGGCTGCTCGGCATCCGCATCGACAGCATCGGCAGCGGCACCTCCGAGGTGTCCATGCCGGACGACGCGAAGCTGCACAACCACCTCGGCACGCCGCACGCCGGCGCTCTGTTCACGCTGGCCGAAACGGCCTCCGGCGCGGCCATGGCGGGCGGCTTCGCCGAGCTGATCGCCGACATGCGGCCGGTGGCCAAGGAGTCGCGCATCCAGTACCAGAAGCTGGCCAAGGGCGCCACGCGCGCCAGCGGCCGCGTGCCGGGCGACCTGGCCGCGCTCAAGGCGCAGCTGGCGGCGGAGGGCAAGGTGGCCTTCCCGGTGGATGTGGACATCCACGACGAGCACGGCACCCTGGCGGCGCAAGTACAGGTGGACTGGTATCTCTCGGCCAAGCGCTGAGACCAGCGCTAAAGACTGACGGCTAATCGATCACACAATATTCGAAAGCAGAAAATGAGCAAACAACTTCAAGACGCATACATCGTCGCAGCGACCCGCACCCCGATCGGCAAGGCGCCGCGCGGCATGTTCAACAAGACCCGCCCGGACGACCTGCTGGTCGCCGCCATCAAGGGCGCCATGGCCGCCGTGCCTGGCCTGGACCCGGCGCTGATCGTCGACGCCATCATCGGCTGCTCCTTCCCGGAAGCCGAGCAGGGCTTCAACATCGCCCGCAACTCGGTGGTGCTGGCCGGCCTGCCGAACACCGTGGGCGGCGTCACCGTTAACCGCTACTGCGCCTCGGGCATCACCGCCCTGGCCATGGCTGCGGACCGCATCCGTGTTGGCGAAGCCGACGTGATGATCGCCGGCGGCGTGGAATCGATGTCCATGGTGCCGATGATGGGCCACCACCCGTCGATCAACATGGACACCTTCAAGGACGAGAACATCGGCCTGGCGTACGGCATGGGCCTGACCGCCGAGAAAGTGGCGCAACAGTGGAAAATCTCGCGCGAAGACCAGGACGCGTTCGGCGTGGAATCGCACCGCAAGGCCATTGCCGCGCAGCAAGCCGGTTTCTTCAAGGATGAGACCACCCCGGTTGAAATCATCACCCGCACCCCGGACCTGCACACCGGCGAGATCAAGGTCTCCAAGCGCGTGGTCGACAAGGACGAAGGCGCGCGCGCCGACGCCAGCATGGAAACCATGGGCAAGCTGAAGCCGGTCTTCGCCGCCAAGGGCACCGTCACCGCCGCCACCTCGTCGCAGATGTCGGACGGCGCCGGCGCGCTGATCGTGGTGTCGGAAAAGATCCTGCGCGAGCACAACCTGACCCCGCTGGCCAAGTTCTCCTCGTTTGCCGTGCGCGGCGTGCCGCCGGAAATCATGGGCATCGGTCCTAAAGTGGCGATTCCAGCAGCACTGAAAGCTGCCGGCATCACCCAGGACCAGCTGGACTGGATCGAACTGAACGAAGCGTTCGCAGCGCAAGCGCTGGCTGTGATCCGCGACCTGAACCTGGATACCTCCAAGGTCAATCCGATGGGCGGCGCAATCGCCCTCGGCCACCCGCTGGGTGCCACTGGCGCTATCCGCGCCGCAACCGTGGTGCACGCGCTGCGCCGCAACAGCCTCAAATACGGCATGGTCACCATGTGCGTAGGCGCAGGCATGGGCGCGGCTGGTATCATCGAACGCGTATAAGCATCGCTGATAGCTAACTGAAGGCGCCGCGGCACAACCCCGGCGCCTTTTTTCACGCCCCTTTTTCACGTACGACGGAGACAAAGAGAACATGGATATTCTGAGCAGCAAGGCC
>NZ_BAAKJE010000218.1:0-219 GCF_059704565.1 Massilia sp. NBRC 108631 | reverse complement strand
GCTCGTAGTCCACCACCCCGGTGTAAGCGCGGGTATCGAGCAGCGCGCCCGGCGCAGCCGGGTCCATGGCCGCGTTGCCATACCAGTCCTTGCTGCCGCCGCCGCGCACGCGCAGCGGGGTCCGGTCTTGCGCGGCGCGCAGCACGCGCTGGCGGAATTGATTCAATATGTGGTCCATATCGTTCATTGCTTCATCGATTGAGCGAACCGGAACAGGCC
>NZ_BAAKJE010000217.1:0-2174 GCF_059704565.1 Massilia sp. NBRC 108631 | reverse complement strand
GCTGCAGCAGCGAGTAAGTACCTGAAGAGCCGCAGCACAGGTGGCTGTCGGCGCACAGCCTCACATCCACACCGACCGCGCGCAGCAGTCCTTCCACCTTGCCACGGATCTGCTGCCCGTGCTGCAGGGTGCAAGGCGGGTGGAAGGCTACTTTCTGCGCCTGTCCTGCATCGATCCTGCCCGCCAGCGCGTCCTCGAAACCGCACAGGATTTCGCTGACGTCCCTGGTCAATGCGGAAATGCGGGCCGCCTTTTCCGCGTACGCTGCGTCGTGCCGTAGCAAATGTCCATACTCTTTGACCGTGGCGCCGCAACCGGACGAGGTCATGACAATGGCCTCGGCCCCGGCGCCCACCAGCGGCCACCACGCGTCGATATTGCGCCGCATGTCGTCCAGCCCTCCGGCCTGGTCGTTCAAATGGTAGCGGATGGCGCCGCAGCAGCCAGCCTTCGGCGCCATCACCAGCTGGACGCCGAGCGCATCGAGCACGCGCGCGGCGGCCGCATTGATATTGGGCGCCATCGACGGCTGCACGCAACCGTCGAGCAGCAGCATCTTGCGGGCATGGGTGGCGCGTGGCCAGGCGCCGGCCGGCGTCGGGCGCACCACTTTTCCGCGCAGCGCGGCAGGCAGCAGCGGCCGCAACCACTGTCCCGCCGCCATGGCCGGCCTGAAAATCCAGCGGCGCGGCAAGACTTCCTGCAACAGGGCGCGCGCCGCCTGCTGCGCGGCGGGACGCGCCACCTGGCGGTCGACGACGTGGCGGCCGATGTCGAGCAGCCGGCCGTACTGCACGCCCGACGGGCAGGTTGTTTCACAGCTGCGGCAAGTCAGGCAACGGTCCAGGTGCATCTGCGTGCTCGGGCCGGGCGTGGCGCCTTCCAGCACTTGCTTGATCAGGTAGATGCGGCCGCGCGGGCCATCCAGCTCATCGCCCAGCAGCTGATAGGTCGGGCAGGTCGCGGTGCAGAAGCCGCAATGGACGCACTGGCGCAGGATTGCTTCGGCTTCCAGGCCTTCCGGTGTGTCCTGGTATTGTGGAGCGAGATTGGTTTGCATGGTTACAGGTCCTGGTACATGCGGCCCGGATTGAAAATGCCGGCCGGGTCGAAAGCGTTTTTGAGGTTGCGGTGGATGGCATGCACCGCCGGCGCCAGAGGATGGAACACGCCGTGCTCCCGCGCCGCGCCGCGATACAGCGTGGCATGGCCGCCCCGCTGCGCCGCCAGCGCGCGCAAGCTGTCCGGCGCGTCGTCCGTCAATAGCCAGCGCTGCGCACCGCCCCATTCGATCAACTGCGGGCCGCCATGCGCCAGCGCCGGCGCCACCGTTGGCAGCGCCAGCCGCCACAGCGAGGCGGCTGGATCGGCCGAGAAGAAGGCATGGCGCTGTTCGCGTACATCGTCCCAGAAGGCGACGCCGGCGGCGGCGTGCACAACGTCGCCGCCGATGCGCAGTGCCGCCGCTTCCACCGCCGCCTGCGCACCGGACAGGCGCACCATCAGCATGCCGCGGTGCCATGCGCTGGCCGACACCGGCAAAGGCTGGCCCGCCCAGGCATTCAGGCGCCGCAACGCCTCGTCCTGTTCCAGCGCCAGGCACAGTGTGCATTCCGCCGCCGGTCGCGGCAGCACCTTGAGCGACACCTCCAGTATCAGTCCAAGCATGCCGAGCGAGCCGGCCAGCAGGCGGGATACGTCATATCCCGCCACGTTCTTCATTACCTGTCCGCCAAAGCGCAGCACCGCGCCGCGTCCATCCATCAGGGTTGCGCCCAGAACGAAATCGCGCACCGCGCCGGCGGCCTGGCGGCGCGGTCCGGCCAGGCCGCCCGCCACCACCCCGCCTATGGTGGCGCCGGCGCCGAAATGCGGCGGCTCGAACGCCAGCATCTGCCCCTGGCCGGCCAGCACCGCCTCGATCTCGCGCAAGGGGGTGCCGCAGCGCGCCGTGATTACCAGTTCAGTCGGCTCATAGCTGGTGATACCGCTATAGCCCGAGGTATCCAGCAGCGCGCCCTGCGGCGGGCGGCCGTACCAGTCCTTGCTGCCGCCGCCGCGCACGCGCAGCGGGGTCCGGTCTTGCGCGGCGCGCAGCACGCGCTGGCGGAATTGATTCAATATGTGGTCCATATCGTTCATTGCTTCATCGATTGAGCGAACCGGAACAGGCC
>NZ_BAAKJE010000216.1:0-228 GCF_059704565.1 Massilia sp. NBRC 108631 | reverse complement strand
CGAGAAGTGGTTGCGCCAGTTGTAGCTCACGCGGGCCGAGAACTTGCTGTTCTCATAGAAGATCGAGCCGTTGTACGACTGCGGCGACAGGCCGGGGTAGCCGCAAGCGGACGGGCCGCCGTTGCGGCTTGCCTGCGCATCGACGTAGGTGTAGTTGGCGGCCACGCCGAAGCCCTGCAGCCAGGGGATTGCGGTGTCGAAGGCATACTGGCCGGCCAGCTCCAGGCC
>NZ_BAAKJE010000215.1:0-6953 GCF_059704565.1 Massilia sp. NBRC 108631 | reverse complement strand
CGCAACTACTACAGCGACGCGCAGCGCAAGGATTACCTGGGCTACGCCAAGTTCGACTGGCGCCTGGGCGAATCCACCACCTGGAGCAACCAGGTCTACCATCACGACGACGACGGCGTGGGCGTGGTGGCCGGCCCGATCGGCGTGGCCGGCCTGCCGGCGCTGTTCGCCGTGTACTACCCCAACCAGAACCTGAAACAGGTGTTCGGCGGCTCCGGCTACGCCACCCGCACCACCGAGTACGACATCAAGCGCAGCGGCGTGCTGTCCACGCTGCGCAGCGAGTTCGGCGACCATACCGTGCAAGGCGGCGTGTGGTTCGAACATAACCAGTCCTCGGCCTACCGCCGCTGGTACGCGCTGGACGTGAACAACCCGAGCTCGCCATACGACCGCCCTTCCGATCCGCTGATCACGCAATACGGCAGCACCATCGACAACAAGGTGATCCAGTTGCACCTGCAAGACGAATGGCGCGTGCAGCCGGACCTGGTGCTGCAGGCCGGCTTCAAATCCAGCCTGCAGGACGCGGACGGCCAGTTCCCGGTGCAGCCGCGCAAAGGCGCCATCGCCGGCGGCTCCAGCGCGCTGCCGGTGGGCCAGATCGAGACCAGGAAATGGTTCCTGCCGCAGATCGGCGGCCGCTGGGACGTAACGGCGCAGGACCAGCTGTTCTTCAACGTGCAGAAAAATATGCGCCAGTTCGTCACCTACGGCGGCGGTGGCGCGTCGCCATGGTCGCTGGCCAGCCAGCAGGCGTTCGACCTGTTCAAGTCCAGCGCCAAGCCGGAAACCTCGGTCACCTATGAAGCAGGCCTGCGCAGCAACCACCAGCTGGACTGGGGCATGCTGAAAGCCTTCGACGGCCAGGTCAATGTGTACCACGTGGACTTCAAGAACCGCCTGCTGCAGATCAGCCCCACCCCGGTGATCTCGGCCATCATCGGCGGCAATCCGGTGCTGGCCAACGTGGGCAGCGTGAAGATCGACGGCATCGACCTGTCTGGCACCTTCCACTTCGGGCGCGGCTTCTCGTTCTACAACGCGCTGTCCTACAACCGTTCCACCTACGAGGACAACTACAGCAACGGCGCCACCGTGGTGCCGACCGCAGGCAAGACGGTGCCGGGCAATCCCGAGTGGATGAACAAGTTCGTCGCCACCATGACGATAGCCGGCACCGAGTTCCAGCTGAGCGGCGACTACGTGGGCAAGCGCTACGCCACCTACACCAACGACCTGGCGGTGCCGAGCTACTTCCTGCTGGGCCTGGGCGTGTCCGGCCAGCTGCCCTTCCTGAACGGGGGCATCGTGAAGAACGCGCGCTACCGCGTCAACGTGAGCAACCTGGCCGACCGCATGGGCAGCCTGAACGTGGTCGTGGGCGCGGCGGACAAGACGTACAATACCTTCCCGATCGCGCCGCGCCAGGCCTTCCTCACCGTGATGGCAGACTTCTGATGGACAACATCCTCAACGCGCGCCGCCTGCTGTCGCGGCGCGGCTTTATCGGCAGCGTGGCCGCCGGCGGCAGTGCGCTGCTGGCGCCGTCCGCGTTCGGCGCCGGCGGCATTGGCGCGGCGGCTGCACTGGCCGGCGGCCCCGGCTCGCTGGCAACTGGCCTGGGAGCGGGCGGCAGCGCCCGGCCGCTGGTGTTCGCGCATCGCGGCGCCAGCGCGCTGCGGCCGGAGCACACGCTGGCGGCGTACGCGAAAGCCATCGCCGATGGCGCCGACTACGTGGAACCGGACCTGGTCTGCACCAGGGACGGTGTGCTGGTGGCCCGCCACGACGCCTACCTGAACGAAACCACCGATGTGGCCCGGCGCGCCGAATTCGCCAGCCGCCGCACGCGCAAGACCATTGACGGCCAGACGCACGAAGGCTGGTTCGTGGACGACTTCACGCTGGCCGAAATCAAGACGCTGCGCGCCGTCGAGCGCATTCCCGAATCGCGCCCCGGCAGCGCGCAGTTCGACGGCATGTTCCAGGTGGTGACGTTCGAGGAAATCATCGACTTCGTGGCGGCGCAGTCGGCCGCCGCCGGCCGCGTGATCGGCCTGGTGCCGGAGCTGAAAAGCTCGGCCTATTTCGCCGGCGTTGGCCTGGCCCTGGAGGACCGTTTCTTCTCCACGCTGGCCGCGCACGACTACACGCGCCGCCACCCGGTGGAGATCCAGTCCTTCGAGGTGGCCAACCTGAAATACGTTCGCGACAAACTGGGACGGCGCGCCAATATCCGCCTGATGCAGCTGGTGGGCGCGCCTGCGCAACGCCCGGCGGACGTGGCTGCGGCCAACGGCACCCTGACTTACGGGCAGATGTGCTCTCCCGCCGGGCTGAAGGCGATTGCGGCCTATGCCGACGTGGTGGCGCCGCCGACGCGCATGCTGATAGCGCTGAAGCAGGATGGCTTCCTGGCCGAGCCGACTTCGCTGGCTGCCGATGGCCGCGCGGCGGGACTGCGCGTGGAGACATGGACGTTCCGTCCGGAGAACCGTTTCCTGGCCGCCGATTTCCGCGACAGCGCTGGCGAGCATGCGCGCAATCCGGCCGGCTCGGTGGCCGAGATCAGGCGCTATCTGAAGTTGGGATTGGATGGCTTCTTTACCGACGACCCGGCGCTGGGGCGCAAGGCGGTGGATGGTTGAGGCTCGGCGGGTTACGGTTACGCGCAATCCGCCGGGTCCTCCGCAGGCTCAAGCCTTCGGCAAATTGCGCGTCAGGTCGACCCAGGTTTGCGGCTGCGGCTTGGCGCGCTCGCGCACGCCGAAGAAGGTCACCACCAGTTCGCCGTTCTTGTCGAAGAACTCCACCGACGTCACCCCTGCGCGCTGCACCACGTAGCCGCTGTTGAAGGCACTCTCGCGCAGGTGCAGGTTGAAGTCCGGGTCCAGCACGTTGTACCAGTCGCCGCTGGCGGCGGTTTTCTCGATCACGCCGCTGAAGATCTGCGTCACCGAACCATTGCCCAGGAAGGCCATGATGGGCAGCTTCTGTTTGGCCGACTCGTCCAGCAGGCTGCGCACCGCTTTGGGCGACACGCGCTGCACCACGCCTTCAGGCGCCAGGCGCATGGCCTGTTCGCGCGAGATGCCGAACTCGCCCAGCAGGCGGTTGAACTGGTGCACGTCCGTCATTTCCTTCCAGGCCAGCTGGAACTCTTTCACGTCCACTGCGCTGTCGGCTTTCTCTGCCTGCTTGGGCGCGATCGGCACCACGTTCAGCGCAGCGTTCTGGTCCGGCGCACGGAAGTCCGAAACCAGCTTGTCGAAAATGCCTACCGCGGCCTCATTCTTCAGGTACAGCTTGTGCGCCGCGGTGCCGGTGGCGTCGAAGAACTGCAGGCTGCGCGAGACCTGGCCATCGCGGCCCGGTTGCACCACCGCGAAGGCGTGCTTCCAGTTGGCGAAGTTGAAGCGCAGGTCGATCTCGCCGCCCAGGTAGCCGCCGGCGATATTGCGCATGCGCGCTTCGCGCTCGGGATCGTTAGGCGCGCCAACTGCGGCCTGCGCCCCTGCCGCGTCCTGCGCCAGGCGGGTGGCCACGCCGGTACGCTCCAGCACGCCGTTCTCGTTGCGGGTCAGGGCCAGCACTTTGCCCAGGTCCAGCGCGCGGCGCATGATTTCGCGCGCGGCGTGGTCATCGTTCTTCAGCAGCGTAACGGTCTTGCCGATGCCGGTGGCCAGCAGTTCGGCTTCGGACACATTCAACGCGCGCGCCGCGTCGCGGATCTGCAGCTTGGGCTGCTCGGCGCGCAGCTTTTCCCAGCGCTGGCCGAGACTGGCGTCCGCCGCCATGGCAGGCACGGCGCCCAGCATCAGGGCGCTGGCCAGGGCCAGTGCAATTCGGTGATTCTTCTTCATCATGGTCTCCAAAAATCAGTACATCAGTTTAAAGGTAACGGCGTAATTGCGCCCGGTTTTCACCTGGCGTTCGATATCGGCCAGCGCAGTGGCGCTGGTGCCGGCGGCCAGGGTGCGCGCGCTGGCGTAGTCCCAGTACTTCTTGTCGCCCAGGTTGTAGGCGCTGGCCGTGACGGTGGCGTTCTTGCCGACGTTGAAGTAGGCGGTCAAGTCCATCACGGTCGATGCGGGCACGGCGAACAGGGCGGCGGTGGCGCCGGTCACCACGTCCGGCTTGGCCTGCTTGGCGCGCACGTGCACGGTACTCAGGGCCACGCCGCCGCGCTGGGCCGGGTCGTCCCATGCCAGCGTGGCGCTGCCCTTGTACGGCAGCACGGTGGCCAAGTCGCCCTTTTTGCCGGTCTTGCTGTTGCTGGTGGTGCCGCGCGAACCGCCCGCCGCCAGCGCCACGCTGGCGCCTTGCAGCGGCGCGGACCACTGGCCCAGCTCGAAACGGCTGCTCATTTCCACGCCCCAGATGTCGGCCTTGGCCACGTTTTCGGGACGGAACAGGCCCTGGCTCAGGGTCGGGTAATTGACCGGGTCGGCCGGCTGCGCCACGTATTCGATGAAGTTCTTGTACGCGGTGTGGAACATGGCCGCGCTGAACTGCACACCCTTGCGCGGCTCGCCTTTCACGCCCAGCTCGAAGGCGTTGCTGGTTTCCTTTTCCAGCTTGGCGTTGCCCAGCACACCGTAGCCCTGCCCTGCGCCGGTGTAGCTGAAGGAGTCGTAGGTGCTGGTGCGGTCGGCGCCGCTGGGCATGCGCGCGCCGCGCTTGTAGCTGGCGTAGGCATTGAAATTGGGCGCCAGTTCAACCGACAGGCCCAGGCTGGGCGCCACATAGCTGTCGCTGTCGTCCTTCAGTTCCTTGGCGGCGGACGGCACGGCGATGATGTAGTTCTCCAGGTTCTTCGGGCTCAGCTTGCGGTGTTCGACGCGCAGGCCGGGCGTCAAGGTGGCGTTGTAGCCGGCCAGCGGGAAGGCGATCTCGCCGCGCACATAGGCCGCGATCTTCAGCGTGTCCATGTCCGCCATGCGGTTTTTCTGGGTGATCTGGTGCGTGGTGGAGCCCACCACCGTGCGGTCCTCGCGCCACGGGCGGCGGGTTTCCACGTCTTCCAGCGTGAAGCCGTAGTTCAGCAGCGTGGCCGTGTTGAGCTGCTTGCCGGCGTCGCTGGCGATGCCGATGCTCTTGTTGTACAGGCCGGTGGCGATGTCGCGCGTGTACGGGCGGCCGCCGGTGATGTAGGGCGCGTGGGTGTTGTCTTCCACTTTCGCGTCCTGCACGAAGAGGCGGGTGTCGACGGTGTCGAACAGCGGGTAGCCGGTGCCGGTGTAGCCGTGGTCCAGGCTGACGCGCGTGCGGCGCGTGGCGGAGGCTTGCTCGGAGCCTTCGGGATACAGCGACAGCTGCTTGTTCTTGATTTCGCGGTCGTGCTCGGACTGGTAGGCGTCCACCGTGAAGCCCAGCTTGTGGCCGGCCACCGGCGCCCAGCTGAATTTGCCCAGCAAGGCGTCCGACGACCAGTCGTCCGGATTGAACACGGCGTTGCCCTTGCTGCGCAGCTGCTGGCCGTCGCGGTGCACCAGCACGGCCAGCGCCTTCAGCGCGCCGAAGCCCATGGCGCCGGTGAGCGCGTGCATCCTGGCCTTGTCGGCGGAGGTGTAGCCGAACTTGTATTCGGCGTAGCTGTTGCGGGTGTCGCTCAGGTAGTCCTCCGGCGACTTGGTGACGAAGGACACGCTGCCGCCCAGCCCGGGCGTGCCCGCCCCTGCCGCGGTGGTGCCGGAGCCGATGCGCACTTCGCGGAAGGTTTCCGGGTCGAAGTAGTCGCGGCCGATGCCGAAGCTGTTCAGGGTGTTGCCGTCCGGCTTGGGGGCGGCGTCCGGCAGCGAGATGCCGTCCAGGTCCAGCGCCACGCGGTTGCCTTCGATGCCGCGGATGTTGAAGCCGGTGTTGCCGGCGCCATCCCAGATATTGCCGGAACCGATGCCGGCCGCCGGCACGCTGATCAGCGGCTCGTAGCGGGCCATATTGGCCATGTCGGTGGCGGCACGCCGGGTCAGCTCGGCGCTGCCGACGACGGTGGTGGTGCCGGTCTTGGACAGCGCTTCGTCGCGCTTGGCGGTGACCAGGATTTCATTCAGTTGGGTGGTTTGCGCCAGCGCCGGCGCGGCGGGCAAGGCGAAAGCGCTCAGCAACAGCGCGGCAAGGCGCCGCTGGCGCGGAAGGATGGCAGCCATGAAGTTCCAGATAAGGTGAGATTAAAGCTGGCTCTCCCTACGGGCGTCGCTGGCAACAGCGCATCTTAACAAGAATGATTCTTATTTACAAGCTATGGTGATTATCTGGCAGCGCGGCTATCGGCAGCGGGCGCGGTGGCGGCGCCCGGTGCGGCAGCAGCTGCGGCTGCTTGCGGCTGGGTCTGGCCCTTGCCGAGAATCTGGATGTAGATTTCGTTCTGCTTGATCATGCTCAGCTCGAAGCGGGCCCGCTCTTCGACGGCGCCGGTGCCGTCCTTCAGGTCGCGCACTTCGGAATCGAGCTTGGCGTTGCGGCTTTTCAGCTCGTCATTTTTTTTGTGGGCCACGGCCACCTGGTCTTCCAGGTCGGCCACGCGCAGCCAGCCGCCTTTCCCCAGCCACAGCGGGTACTGTATCAGCAGCAGCAAGGCTGCCAGTGCAAGGGTAATCAAACGCATATGGGGGTAGCCAGCCAGGACACGCCTGGCTGGCGTGGTACTATTACTTCAGGTTGTAGAACGCGTCACGGCCCGGGTAGGAAGCGATGTCGCCCAGGTCTTCTTCGATGCGCAGCAGCTGGTTGTACTTGGCCATGCGGTCCGAACGGGACATGGAACCGGTCTTGATCTGCAGCGCGTTGGTGCCCACTGCGATGTCGGCGATGGTCGAGTCTTCGGTCTCGCCCGAACGGTGCGAGATCACGGCGGTGTAGCCGGCGCGCTTGGCCATTTCGATGGCGGCGAAGGTCTCGGTCAGGGTGCCGATCTGGTTGATCTTGATCAGGATCGAGTTGGCGATGCC